>QRVH01000073.1 GCA_003458705.1 Eubacterium sp. AF22-9
GTAAATATAAGTTTTTCTTGACTTTATATTATTTACACAATATAATCAGTTCTGTGTTTTGAAATTTTTTATAGAAAATATTCTTACCATAATAAACTATAATGGTAATGAAGGAGGTGCATAGACTATGAAGATGACATTTCAGCCAAAGAACAGACAGAGATCTAAGGTTCACGGATTCAGATCAAGAATGAGTACTGCAGGTGGAAGAAAAGTTTTAGCAGCAAGAAGAGCTAAGGGTAGAAAGAAACTTTCAGCTTAATTAATATTTTTCTTGATTTTGTTGGCAGATGGGAGTTTCTCATCTGCTTTTTTCAGATTATAATAATATTTTTTAGTAACATTTTAATTAATGAGAATGGTGAATGATATGAAATATAAGGATTTTCAAACATTAGGAAGTAATCAGGAATTTAAAAAGGTGTACAGTAATAAGAAGTCTTTTGCTAATAAGAATCTTATTATGTATGTTTCTGAGAATGGAACGGATACTAAGCGTTTAGGAGTATCTGTGAGTAAGAAGGTCGGGAATAGTATTGTCCGGCACAGACTGGCAAGACTGATAAGAGAGGCATTCCGCCTTAGTACCAGTTGTATACCCGATGGATATGATTATGTTGTCGTAGCCAGAGCCAGTTTGAAAGATAAGGGTTTTTTCGAAACTAAGGAATCAATGATTCATTTATTGAAACTTCATAAGCTTTATAAGCAGGATTAAACAGGCGGTTAATATGAAGGATATAAAAGTTAAGCTGAAAAATGCGGGTAAGTTCATAGTTCTTAATATGATAAGATTATACCAGCTCGCAATATCTCCTTATAAGGGTGGTAAATACTGCAGCTTTATTCCAACATGTTCGCAGTATGCAATTGAAGCAATCGAAATGTATGGAGTTTTCTTAGGTGGGTGGTTGGCACTTAAAAGAATATTAAGGTGCAATCCATTTAATAAGAACGCTTATGGCTTTGATCCGGTGCCGGTAGGCAGATACGGAAAAAGAAAAAAGCAATAAACAATTAAATATTTGGATAGTGCTATATTATGCGGAGGTGACAATTTGAGTATTATTAAGCCAATTGCACAGTTACTCGGTTATATTTTAGACATTCTTTTTAAAGGTCTTAATGCAATCGGAATTGGTAATATTGCAATAGCAATCGTTATTTTTACTCTGCTTGTTAAAATGTTAATGCTTCCATTACAGATTAAGCAGCAGAAGATGACTAAGTTACAGTCAGTTATGAACCCAGAGATAAAGGCTATTCAGGAAAAGTATAAGGGTAAGAACAGTGATACAGTAGCTATGCAGAAGATGCAGGCAGAAACTAAGGCTGTTTATGAAAAATACGGTGTTTCACAGTGGGGAAGCTGTGTGCAGCTTCTTATCCAGATGCCTATTCTTTTTGCACTTTACAGAGTATTCCAGCAGATACCTCTTTATATTTCACAGATTAAGGTACTTTTCCTTAATATACTTGGACTTAATGGTGTTGATGGTATCTCATCTGTTTCAGGATATGCTGATACTCTTAATGAGATATACGGAAAGACTGTTGACTGGAGCAATACAAGCACAGCTGTAACAACACTTAATTCATTCACTGCAGACCAGTGGACTAAGTTAAAAGAAGCATTTCCAGCTTTTTCAGATATGATTACACATAATCTTGATAAGATTAACCATATGAACACTTTCTTAGGTGTAAATATGTCCCAGAATCCAGGTTTTGGTTTTCAGATAGCATTTTTAATTCCAGTTCTTGCCGGAGTTACACAGTTTATATCAGTTAAGGTTTCACAGGCTGGCATGTCTCAGCCTGACAGTGATAATCCAGCAGCTGCATCAATGAAGATGATGACTTACTTTATGCCGCTTATGTCAGCATTTCTTGCAATAAGTCTTCCAGCAGGTCTTGGTGTTTACTGGATTGCAACTGCTGTTATTCAGACAATTCAGACTATCTTCATTAATAAGTATTACGATAAGCTTGGAACAGATAAAATCGTTGAGAAGAATGTTGAAAAGCGTAATAAGAAGAGAGCCAAGAAGGGACTTCCAGCGGAAACTATCGTTAAAGGTGCTTCTGTAAATACTAAGAATGTAAATAATAATAAAAATTCTTCTGCTTCTTCAAGTGCTGAAAGAGCAAAGAGACTTCAGGAGAAGAAAGAAGCTAACGATAAGAAGATACAGGAATTAAAGGAAGCTGCAGCAGCAAGCGGAAAGGCAGCTAAGCCGGGAAGTCTTGCTGATAAGGTTGGTATGGTATCAAGATACAATGAAGTCAATGATAAAAGAAAATAGAGAGGGTTAAGTAATGGAATATATTGAAGTTACAGGAAAATCTGTTGAAGAAGCTATAACTAATGCCTGCACAAAGCTTGGTATTCCAAGTGATAAGCTTGATTATGAAGTTATAGAAAAAGGAAATTCAGGATTTTTAGGAATATTTAATTCTAAGCCTGCTAAGATTAAGGCAAGAGAAAAACAGGAAGAGCCAGAGGTTAAGGCTGTTGAAGCTCCTAAGAAGCCAGAAGTACCAGTTAATACTGAAAAGAAGCCTGAGAAGAAGGCTGATGATTTCAAGAAGGAAGAGCCTAAGAAGGAATTCAAGTCTGAACCTAAGAAAGAGTTCAAAAAAGAATTTAAGCCAGCAGATAACCATAATACAGAATCTGTTAAGGAAGCACCTAAGGCTGAAGCACAGCCAAAGGCAGAATCATTTACAGCAGAACAGAAGGAAGATATTAAGAAGGATATAAAGGCATTTCTTGACAGCATGTTTGGTGCTATGAGCATGGAAGTTAATGTTGATATTACATTTGACGATGAAGAAAACAGCGTTAATGTAGATCTTTCTGGAGATAACATGGGCGTTCTTATCGGTAAGAGAGGACAGACACTTGATTCTATCCAGTATCTTACAAGTCTTGTAATCAACAAGAACAGCGAGAAGTATGTAAGAGTTAAATTAGATACAGAGAACTACAGAAAGAGAAGAAAAGAAACTCTTGAGTCTCTTGCTAAGAATATTGCATACAAGGTTAAGAGAAGCAGAAGACCTGTTTCACTTGAGCCTATGAACCCATATGAAAGAAGAATTATCCACTCAGCACTTCAGTCAGACAGATTCGTATCTACAAGAAGTGAGGGTGAAGAACCTTTCAGACATGTTGTTGTTTATCTTGAAAGAGAAAATAATAACAGATATAACAGATAATTAGATATATGATTTTATGAAATGCTGTGGTATTATTATCACAGCATTTTTTATATGGAGGATGGAAATGGAGGATACAATAGCAGCTATATCTACAAGTACGGTGTCAAGCGGTGGAATAAGTATTGTAAGAATAAGCGGTCCTGATGCAATTATCATTGGAGATAAAGTTTTTAAATCAAAAAAGAATATTAAGCTTGCAAATGTGCAGAGTCATACAGTACATTTTGGAAATATATGTGATAACGGGAATGAAATTGACGAAGCACTTGTAATTGTCATGAAAGCTCCTAACACATACACAAGAGAGAATATTGTTGAGATTGACTGTCACGGTGGTATTCTTGTAACAAAGAAGGTGTTAGAGGCAGTACTTAACGCAGGTGCAAGGCTTGCAGAGCCTGGTGAATTTACCAAGAGGGCATTTCTTAATGGAAGAATTGATTTATCTCAGGCAGAGGCTGTTATTGATATCATTAATGCAAAGAATGACTATGCTTTGAAATCATCTGTTAATCAGTTAGATGGTAAATTATCTGAGAAGATTAAGAATATAAGAGAAATAATACTTAATAACGTTGCATTTATAGAAGCTGCACTTGATGATCCGGAACATTTTGATATAGATGCTAATGTAAATAACCTTAAAAATGATGTGGAAAACTGTCTTAATAATGTGGATAACTTGTTAAAAACATGCGACAATGGCAGAATTATGCATGATGGCGTGCGTACCGTCATTTTGGGGAAAACTAATGCAGGAAAGTCAAGCCTGCTTAATGTACTTGCAAGAGAAGAGAGAGCAATAGTTACTGATATAGAAGGAACTACAAGAGATACTCTTGAGGAAATGATTAATCTGTCGGGAGTTACTCTTAATCTTATTGATACTGCAGGAATTAGAAAAACTGATGATGTTGTTGAAAGCATTGGTGTTAATAAGGCTAAGAAGCTTGCAGAAGTTGCAGACCTTGTAATATATGTAGTTGATTCTTCAAGGGCACTTGATGATAATGACTACGAGATTATGGAACTTATCAAGGATAAGAAGGTTCTTGTAATACTTAATAAAGCTGATCTTGCACAGGTTACAACAGCAGAAGATATTAAGAAAATAATCAATTGTGAGACAGTTACTATATCTGCAAAGCAGGAGACAGGAATTGAAGAACTTGAGGAAACTGTTAAGAATATGTTCTTTAACGGTGAAGTTAAGTTTAATGAAGATGTATATATTACAAGTACAAGACATAAGGAACTTTTAAAGAAGGCTGAGAACAGCTTAAAGCTTGTACTTGATGGAATTGATAACATGGTAAGTGAAGATTTCCTTACTATTGATTTAATGGCTGCATATGAGAATCTTGGACTTATAATAGGAGAAGAGATTGAAGATGACCTTGCCAACAGAATTTTCTCAAAGTTCTGTATGGGTAAGTAATGCAGGTTGATAAGGAGAAGTAATATGCCTAATATTAGAGAAGAATATGATGTTGTAGTAGTGGGTGCCGGTCATGCAGGCTGTGAGGCTGCCCTTGCTGCTGCAAGAATGGGACTTGAAACAATTATATTTACAGTAAGCGTTGAAAGTATAGCAATGATGCCTTGTAATCCTAATATAGGAGGAAGTTCTAAGGGACATCTTGTAAGAGAAATAGATGCCCTCGGTGGAGAGATGGGAAAGAACATTGATGCTACATTTATACAGTCAAAGATGTTAAATGCATCAAAAGGCCCTGCGGTTCATTCACTCCGTGCACAGGCTGACAAGTCCGATTACAGCAGAAGAATGAGAAATGTGCTTGAGAATACTGAGCATCTGCATATAAGACAGGCAGAGGTTTCAGAGATTATTGTTAATGATGGAAAAATTGGCGGCGTAAAGACTGTTTCTGGTGCAGAATACATAGCTAAAGCTGTTGTTTTATGTACAGGAGTATATCTTAAGGCAAGATGTATATATGGTGATGTAAGCTATCATACAGGTCCTAATGGATTACAGGCTGCCAATCATCTTACACAGTCACTTATTGATAACGGAATTGAAGTGAGAAGATTCAAGACGGGTACACCTGCCAGAGTTGATAAAAGGTCAGTGGATTTTTCTAAGATGACAGAGCAGTTCGGTGATAAGAGAGTTGTGCCATTTTCATTTGAAACAGACCCTGAGAGCATACAGAAAGATCAGGTAAGCTGCTGGCTTACATATACTAATGAAGAGACACACAAGATTATTATGGATAATCTTGACCGTTCACCTCTTTATTCAGGAGATATCCACGGAACAGGCCCAAGATATTGTCCATCAATTGAGGATAAGGTTGTAAGATTTGCAGACAAAGACAGACATCAGGTATTCATTGAGCCAGAGGGCTTGTATACTAATGAAATGTATCTTGGTGGAATGAGCAGTTCAATGCCTGAGGATGTGCAGTATGCAATGTATAGAACAGTTCCTGGTCTTGAGAATGTCCGAATCGTAAGAAATGCTTATGCTATTGAGTATGACTGTATTAACGCTGTTCAGTTAAAGTCTTCTCTTGAATTCAAGAAGATTGAAGGATTATTTGCTGGTGGACAGTTTAACGGAAGCTCAGGATATGAGGAAGCCGCTGCACAGGGAATTGTCGCAGGTATCAATGCAGCACTTTTCGTTAAGAAGGAAGAACCACTTATACTTGACCGTTCAGAAAGTTATATAGGTGTTCTTATAGATGACCTTGTAACTAAGGAGACAGCAGAGCCTTACAGAATGATGACAAGCCGTGCAGAGTACAGACTTATATTAAGACAGGATAATGCAGATATAAGACTTACTAAATACGGTTACAGAGTCGGACTTATAAGTGAGGAAAGAATGAATCGTCTTACACGCAAGATTCAGCTTATAGATGAAGAGATAGAGCGTGTTAAGTCAGTTAATATAGGAACTGGAAGTGAAGTACAGAAGGTACTTACAGATAACGGAAGTACTGAGCTTACAACAGGAGCTACACTCGCTGAGCTTATCAAGAGACCTGAGCTTTCATATGATGTTCTTGCTCCAATTGACAAGCACAGACCAGAACTTCCTTGGGATGTATGCGAACAGGTTAATATTAATCTGAAATATGAAGGATATATAGACAGACAGTTAAGACAGGTTGAACATTTTAAAAAGCTTGAAAATAAGCTTATACCAGACAACCTTGATTACTTCGGAATAAGCGGATTAAGAAAAGAAGCAATGCAGAAGCTTGATAAATTCAGACCTCGTTCAATAGGACAGGCTTCAAGAATATCAGGTGTTTCACCTGCTGATATATCAGTGCTTCTTGTTTATCTTGAATCTCTTAGAAGAAAGCATTAATAAAAATCATTGATAAAAAGCATTAATAAGGAGAAATGTATGATAAATGAAACATTTAAGAACAATCTGGATTCTATAGGTGTTGAGCTTACAGACAGACAGTTTGAGCAGTTTGACATGTATTATAACCTGCTTGTTGAATGGAACAGCTTTATGAACCTTACCGGAATTACAGATTATGATGAAGTTCTTTTAAAGCATTATGTTGACAGTCTTGTGTTAGATATTGAAAAAATCGGACATGGAAAGAATGAGATTTCTCTTATTGATGTTGGAACAGGTGCAGGTTTTCCGGGACTTCCATTAAAAATTGCACACCCGCAGCTTAATGTTGTTCTGCTTGATTCTCTTAATAAAAGAGTGAAGTTTCTTAATCAGGTAATAGATGATCTTGGACTTACAGAAATAGAAGCCATTCATTCAAGAGCAGAGGACGGCGGAAGAAATAGAGATTTAAGAGAACATTTTGATGTGAGTGTTTCACGAGCTGTTGCTAATCTGGCAACTCTTGTGGAATATAACCTTCCATTCGTTAAGGTTGGTGGATATTTCGTGGCATATAAGTCAGGAGATATTGATGAAGAATTGGTAAATGCCAAGAAAGCAGTCAGTGTTCTTGGAGGAACAATAGAAGAAGTGAAGAAATTCAAGCTTCCAGGCACAGATATTGACCGTTCTTTAGTATATATCAAGAAGGTTAAGCCAACATCTGGAAAGTTCCCAAGAAAGGCAGGGCTTCCTTCAAAAGAGCCAATCGCTTAATTAGTGTGTTTTACACATTACAGGATAAATAAAACCCATATTATTCACATTATATGATTAATAATTCATCATATTGTGGATAATATGGGTTTGTTTTTTATAAACTGTTGATTAAAAAAATTATTGAAAATGTCCGATTAATTGAGGAATATCTCAGCCTGTCTTACGAACTCAGAAGGCTGTTCAACCTGTGGAAGCTTCTTGGCATCCTGAATCATAACATTTTCGATTGCAGGATTGATGTGGATATATTCATCAATAACATCATTATTATTGTGCATTCCGTTAATCATGTATATACAGTTATCAAGCTCAGAAAGTGCTTTTGAGATAGTAACAGTAGTAAAGTTACATTCTGTGCTGATAAACAGATACTTAGCTGCTGCTTCACCAAGATGTGCATTCTCATGGCATGCGTTGATATAATCAGCAGGAACTTTTCCGTCCTTGAAGGTTCTTGAAAGAAGTTTCCTGAGAGATGGTCTGTTAAACAGAATATTATATACAGTAGTTCCAATAACAGGCACATTTAAAATGTGTCTTCTTATTCCACTTAAGTTGTCAGGCCCTTTTAGAGCATCTTCAACTGATAAAGGAGAAACAAGAATAATTTTGTTAAACAGTGCATGATTATTAAATGCAGCCATTATCACAATTGGTGTTGAGCCTGCTGTTGCAACAACATCCGTTTTGGAACGGATAATATTGAGTACGAAATCATTGATAAGCTGTGTATACATAAATGTTGTATAAGTAAGGTTAGGTTTATCAGAATGTCCACAGCCCAATAAATCAATGGCGTAAACCTTGTGATTCTTAGAAAAACTGTTAATAGTCTGTTCCCATTCGTAGCTTGAACTGTAAGAATTAAGATCGTGTATAAGTAAAAGTGGAGATCCTGAGCCGGCAGTTACATATGCAATATTGCCGAACTTCCACTGATAATTGCTTCTTATTCTTTTACCGGTATAATTATTAGCGGTAGATGATTTAAATATTATACTGTTAATCAGATGTGTTGTAGTAACAACAGCAGCTCCCATACCTACTGCCAGTCCTATTTTCTGCCATTTATTCATAGTATTCCTCCGTTTCCTTATTGAAAGAATTTCGTATACTTCATAGATATTATAATTATATGTCATTATTTAATATGTGGCAATGCTATTTTTCAAAGTTAATACTAGTACTTTTTGGGGGATTTTTACTATTTATTCTTA
>QRVH01000074.1 GCA_003458705.1 Eubacterium sp. AF22-9
TATACTTATAACAATCGGTTTAATATGTATAATTTACATGTATATTAATTATAAAAACTTGAAAGTGAGGCAAAATTTATGAACAATAATATATCAGATTCTGTAAAATACATTGGTGTTGATGATACTACTATAGATTTATTTGAAAGCCAGTATGTTGTTCCTGAAGGAGTTTCGTATAATTCATATGTAATTCTTGATGAGAAAACTGCTGTAATGGATACAGTTGACAAGCGTGGAATGAAGCAATGGGAGGACAATCTCATCAATGCATTAGATGGAAGAAAAGCTGATTATGTCATCGTGCAGCATATGGAACCTGACCATGCAGGAAGTCTTGCAAGACTTTTAGAACTTTACCCGGATATCACAGTGGTTGGTAATGCCAAAACATTTGTAATGATTAACCAGTTCTTTGAGAACATTGATATTAAGAATACTCTTACTGTTAAAGAGGGAGATACACTTAGTCTTGGTTCTCACACTCTTACATTTGTTATGGCTCCTATGGTTCACTGGCCTGAAGTTATGGTGACTTATGAAAGCAGTGAGAAGATTCTTTTCTCAGCAGACGGATTTGGAAAATTTGGTGCACTTTCTCTTACTGAGAATGAGGAAGACTGGGCATGCGAAGCCAGAAGATATTACTTTAATATAGTTGGTAAATATGGTGCTCCTGTACAGACTTTACTTAAAAAAGCATCTGCACTTGATATCAAAACAATCTGTCCATTACATGGTCCTGTATTAACTGATAATCTTGGATATTATC
Organism: Eubacterium sp. AF22-9; assembly: GCA_003458705.1. Taxonomy (GTDB): domain Bacteria; phylum Bacillota; class Clostridia; order Lachnospirales; family Lachnospiraceae; genus Lachnospira. Next base: position 773 of record QRVH01000074.1, read on the forward strand.
TTGATTTATATAACACATGGAGCAGTTATCAGCCGGAAAACAAAGGGGTATTCGTTGCGTATGCTTCAATTCACGGCAACACAGCACATGCTGCAGAGAAATTTGCTGACATGCTCCGTAACAAAGGTGTTGAAAAAGTTGTTGTTACAGACCTTTCAAGATGTGATATTGCTGAAGCTGTTGAAGATGCATTCAGATATGACAGAATGGTTTTAGCTGCTGCAAGTTATGATGCAGGAGTATTCCCAATTATGCAGGATTTCCTTCATCATCTTCAGGCAAAAGCATACCAGAACAGAACTGTAGGTCTTATTGAAAATGGTTCATGGGCTCCGACAGCAGCAAAAACTATGCGTAACATACTTGATACAATGAAGAATATTACAGTAGTTGAACCAGTTGTAACAATTAAATCAGTTCTTAAAAAGACTGACATTCCTGCATTAGATCAGTTAGCTGATGCAATTAAATAAATATTCTCCACTATTAATGGAATAACAATATTGTCAAAGAGGGTGTTTTCATGAACAATTTCACTATTATAAATAAAGCAGAGCAGGATGTTGCTAAAGCAAAAGAACATTTATCTGTTCTTAAACAGAAGATAACTGATAGCAAAGCTAAGCTTGAAGAAGCAAAAGCTGATTATGAGGCTAATGTATCATCAAGTACAGATAATTTCAGAATTACATAATCTTATATTATCTGTTGATCTTATAAAAGTTGAATTAAAAAAAGCAGAAGATTCTCTTGTTGCCCTTAATAATGATATAGAAAATGCAAAGGAAGAATCCAAAAAAATTTCAGAGGAATATTCCATAGCTAAACAGAAGACTATTGAAACAGGCAATCAGTTTTACGATGTGAAAAAGAAGGCTGATGTATTTAAAGACAGCATCAATAAGGTTACTGACAACCTGAAAGCAAAAAAAGCTGTTTATGATGAATATATTAACGCTTCTGATAACTCATCAGATAAAGTTAATCAGGCTAAAGCTGAACTTGAAGCATTACAGACAAAATATTCAGAGGCAGTAAAATCAATTAAAGATCTTCAGGATGAATATGACCGTAATACTGCTTTAATTGCAAGCAGAAAAAACATGCTCGATAAAGCAACTGCTGATGCAGATGAAAAGAAAAAAGCATACGAACAGGACAGATCTGCTGAATCAATTAAAAAAGTTGCTTATGACAGAACAGTCGAGGCGCAGAACCGGCTGAAACCTGCTTATGAGGAAGCTGTCGGTGTTGAAACAACGGCAAAAGAATCATACGAGGAGGCTGTGAGACTTCTTGATGAAGCAAATAAAACATATGATGATGCCGTTAATGATGAAGCAGCCAAGGAACGCAAATATAATTCCCAGGTTGACATAGGCCGTGATTCTCATAATTATGATTATGATTCCATATTAGACAGTCTGCGTGCTGACAGTAATAAATTGTCAGCCATAAAAGATTTCAGCATAGAAAACCCTGAAATTCAAGATTACTGCAAGAATCTGATATTATATAATCTAACTGTACATGACTATAAAGATATTTCGTTCGGTGACTGGATTATCAACCTCCGTGGTCTTGGTGTTTTATCTTATATTCAGGTAAAATATACATTTAACGGAATACCTGACAAATGCAACTATTCATGTGAATGTAATAAAAATTCAGACAACAGAATTGAAATATCTGAATGCGATATCAGTGATATGTCTAATGTTGTAAAGAAGCCTTTTATTTCCGACAATGATATTTTAAAGGGCACTGATCTTTACCAGCTGAGTCTTAAATCAATTCAGGACGATATAAACCGTGCTGAAGTTAATTATAATAATGCTAAAACAACAACGGATAATGCAGCTGCTAATCTTGATTCATGCAGAAAAAATGTCCCTGATTTAAAAACTGCTTATGAAAAAGCAGTTAAAAATGCTGAGTCTATTAAAATGAACTATAATACACAGCGTGCTATGGTTAACAGGGCAAAAACAGACTATGATGCAGCTGCCAAAGTTACAGCAGCATCCTTCAGTGTTTATGAAGAAGCAAAAGGTAAAACAGACACTCTCATTAAGGAATATGAAAGAGTTAAAAACAATTCTTCTTCAATCAATGTACAATATGAAAATGCTAAATCATCTGTCGATAAAATTCTCAATGAAATCGACACAGCAAAAGATAATATAAAACGCATGGAAGATTTTAATAATAATTCCAGCGCAGTTTTAAATAATGCAAAGCTTGAATATGAGAAAGCCTACAATGAATATAAAGAAGTACAGAAGGCTCAGTCTGATGCAGCAGAAAATATGCCTCAGATAAAAAAACAGCTTGATGACTGTATTGAAGATGAAGAAGCGAAAAAGAAATTAATGGAAGATGCTCTCTCTAATGAAATGAATCTCCGTAAGAATATAGGTCAGATTAAAGATGAAATTAATAAAATTAATTTCCGTCTTCATGAAGCTGTTGAAAAATTAAACAAGGCACAGGCTAATTCCGATGCTTCAGGAAGAACAACTGAATCTTTAAAACTGACATATGATAATGCAAAAACTGAGTATGAAAAGGCTAATTATACATATACACAGAGCAGCAGTATAAGTAATCAGTTATCAAAAGCATATTATAAGCTTAATTATGAAGCTACAAGAAGTGACTATAATAAAGCTGATTTTGATGCAGCAAAGTCAGCTTATGATTCTATGTTAGATGAATATACCAGTCTTACCGGTATTACATTTAACTATACAGATGACAGTGATTCTTCAATTGAAGGGGAATCAACAGATAAAACAAAAGAAAAAGGTATATTCTCTAAATTCTTTGGTGGAAAGAAAAAATAATATTCTAGTATGCAATATATGAAATTAACAGGATGGACTAATTAATGCTTTCAACAATTGAATCAATAAACAGCGTAGTCAATAACTTTATCTGGGGACTTCCGGCAATGATATGTATAATCGGTGTTGGAATTGTCTTAAGCGTAAGAACCAGATTTATCCAGATAAGAAAATTCCCTTACGCAATGAAAATAACCATAGGCCGTATGCTTAAGAAGCGCAATGCTTCCGATGGTGCACTTACACCTTTTCAGGCAGTCTGTACTGCTTTAGCTGCAACTGTAGGTACCGGTAATATAGCCGGTGTTGCCGGAGCAATAGCAATCGGAGGACCTGGAGCCGTATTCTGGATGTGGATTTCAGCAATACTCGGAATGTGTACCAAGTTCTCTGAAGTAATTCTTGCTGTACATTTCAGGGAAACCAACGACAATGGCGAACTTGTCGGCGGTCCAATGTACTACATAAAGAATGGTCTTAAGAAACACTGGCACTGGCTTGCTTTTCTGTTCTCAGCACTAGGTGTACTGACTGTTTTCGGAACAGGCAATGCAACACAGGTTAACACAATAACAGCCGCTGTAGATTCAGCATTGATTAATTACAACATTATATCATCTGATTCAACTCATATAGTTAATCTTATAATCGGAATTATAATCATGATACTTATTGCACTCATCATGATTGGAGGAATTAAAAGAATCGGAAAAGTTACAGAGAAGCTCATTCCATTCATGGCAGTGTTATACATAATCCTTGCAATTGGAGTAGTAGCAGTTAATATAACAAATGTTCCTGCTGTATTTAAGTCAATATTTGAAGGTGCATTTTCTCCAGCTTCAGTTACAGGCGGAGCTGTGGGAAGCTTTTTCATGAGTATGAAAAAAGGTGTATCAAGAGGAATCTTTTCTAATGAAGCAGGACTGGGTACAGGTTCCATCGCACATGCATGTGCTGATACAAGAAAGCCCGTAAAACAGGGCTTCTTTGGTATTTTTGAAGTATTTGTGGATACAATTGTAATATGTACACTTACTGCACTTGTTATATTGTGCAGCGATGTTCCTGTCGGATACGGTCAGGCTGCTGGTGCAGAGCTTACAATATCTGGTTTTACATCAACTTATGGTGGCTGGGTATCAATATTTACTGCTGTTGCAATGTGCTGTTTCGCATTCTCAACAGTTATTGGCTGGGGACTTTACGGTCAGAGATGTATTGAATTCCTTTTTGGGCCTAAATCAACAAAACTATTCATGATTGCTTACTCACTTGTTGCTGTAGTAGGTGCAACTATGAATTTAGGTCTTATCTGGAGTATTGCAGAAACATTTAACGGACTTATGGTAATACCTAACCTTATAGCTGTGTTCCTGCTTTCAGGCACAGTTGTACAGCTTGTAAAAGATTATTTTAATGGAGAAGGTAAGAAGGTAAAATAAAATGAAGCGTATTTTACTGATAGCTACAGGCGGAACTATTGCTTCAAAAGATAACGGCAATGGTCTTACACCATCTATTGATGTTAACATTTTACTTGATTATATACCGGTAATCAGACAAATGTGTCATGTTACCGGTATATCAATAATGAATATCGACAGCAGTAATATGAATACTGCTTACATTGCTGCCATTTCAGAGTGCATTATGAAAAACTATAATGATTATGACGGTTTTGTCATAACACATGGAACTGATACATGTGCTTATACGGCAGCAGCATTATCATACCAGCTTGTAAATCTTTCGAAACCTGTCATTCTTACAGGTTCACAGTTACCTATTGATGCAGAGGGAACTGATGCTGTCATAAATTTGACACATGCATTAATTTATTCATGTGAAGACATTTCTGGAGTATTTCTTGCATTTTCTGACAAACTTATAAAAGGAACATGTGCTAAGAAAATTAAAACTAAAAGTTTTGATGCATTTGAAAGCATTAACTATCCTGTAATTGCAACAATCCAGAACAGTACAGTTATATATAACAATTACACATCTAAAGCAATAAGAAATACTGGTAAAAAATTTCATATTGAAACAGACATGTGTACAGACATAGCTGTTATCAGTCTCTTTCCGGCAATAGATTTAAGAATTTTTGATTATATAAATCCATCATGCGTGGTATTATTATTGAAGGCTATGGTATTGGCGGCATGCCTGATAACATTACAGAATATATACACAGACTTACGGCCGGCAATATATGCGTTGTCGTAACAACACAATGTTTATATGAAGGAGTCCGTCTTGATATATATGAGGTTGGACGTAATCTTGCAAAAGAGAATGTCATTAATGGAAAGTCAATGACACTCGAAAATCTAACGATGAAACTTATGTGGTCTTTAGCACATTTTAATAACATGACTGATGTTAAAGATTTTATGGAAAAGGAGTTGTACTAATATGCTGACTGAACAAAGACACGAAATAATTCTTAATCTGTTATCTGAAAAAGGAAGTATCACTGTTACTGAACTTAAGGAGCTTCTGAATACTTCTGAATCAACTATAAGACGTGACCTTAATACACTTGATGAACAGGGAAGACTTACCAAGGTTTTTGGCGGTGCTGTTGAGAAAAGCAATGGAGTATTAACAACAGAATTATCTGTATCACAGAAAGCAACAGTGAATACAGAAGCAAAGAAAAAAATAGCAATGTATGCAGCAAAACTTGTAGCACCTAATGATTTTATATATATTGATGCAGGAACTACAACTGAATACCTTATTGATTATCTTGATGAAAAAAATGCAACATATGTCACTAATGCTGTAACTCACGCAAGAAAACTTGCTGTTGCAGGATTTAAAGTTATTCTTATTGGTGGTGAACTTAAAGGAATAACTGAAGCTGTTGTTGGAAATCAGGCAATACTTACAATAGACAGAATGAACTTTAACAAAGGTTTCTTTGGAACTAATGGTATCACAGAGAAATCAGGCTTTACAACACCAGATATCAACGAAGCATTAGTTAAAGAAACTGCATTTGCACACTGTCACTTCAAGTATATTCTTGCAGACAGTTCCAAATTCGGTGAAACAAGTGCTGTAACTTTTGGCAATATTAGTGAAGCAACTATAATTACAGATAAAAAAAATGGCAGCTTCGGAAAGCTGCCAAATATAATAACAATCTAATCTAAAACCAATACATCTATAACACGCTGGCGATGATTTTACTGATAATAAGGACAAAATTCCTGTCAGAATCACTCCAGCGGTTTTTGTGATTAAACACATCATAAAAGAAATAATATTTTCTGAGTCTGAATTCAAACCATGCACTTATAAATGCCATAATATTACTTTCTGATAATTCATTAAATAATCCTTTATGCCATGCCTCAACTGAAGGCACAATACCAATTGACATTGAATGGTTCTTATTATATCTAGATAAAAATGCGTTATCATCCAGAATATCAGACATATCAGGTATTCTCTTATAATCACCACGTGAATATATCAGTTCAGAATTATCATTATAAATTCTTATTCCGTCTATCTCAAACTGTTCCATAAGGTTTTGGGCAACATCATCAATTGCCTCACGGCCTCTTGAAGTCAGATCAAGAATCATATCTGAAACTACACCTGACATGTATTCAGAATGTTCTGATAAATCCAGTATTTTATGAATATGTCTGGCATTATCCTCAATAGTTCCATGTTTGCTTTCATCATATATAATAAATCTGTTTCTGCCTTTTTCTTTGGCAAGATATAAACATTTATCAGCTTTTTTAAATAACTCCTCATAATCTGAACCATCTTTAGGATACAGACTTACACCAACCGAAAGTGTTACGCCAAAGTCTTCAATCCGGCTGTCAAATGCGTATTGCAATTCTTTTCTCATTGTAGTAAGAAGAATTCTTAAGTCTTCATCATCCTTGACATTATTGGTAAAAATATAAAATTCATCTCCGCCAAATCTTCCGGCAATTCCCCTGCCGTTAAGATTAGCATTAATAATATTAGCAATCTTACTTAACACTTCATCACCAAAAAGATGTCCATATGTATCATTAATGCTTTTAAAATTATCAACATCAAACATAATCATATAGTGAATCTTATCATCATTAGATGCAATGACCGCCTTTGTATATTCCATGCATGCCCTCTTGTTAAGAAGACCTGTTGCAGAATCAACAGCCTCACTTGTAGCATAATATGGTATTACATTAGAAACGCTTGCATCAATAGGTTCAAGGAATCCCGCAACAACCGGATGTTTATTAGTTGCAAAAAGACTGTCACCAGTTATTTTAAACTTATATAAATCATCCTTCTCATTATCAAGAGGAAGATAAACCATACACTTAAACATATTAGAGCCATTCTTAAGATAATTATAAAAGACTCCGAATTCTTTCTTTTCAGAGTCATTTCTTAAAAGACCAAGAACCCTTTCCCTGAATTGCTCCAATGTACATTTAATTGGTGCTGTGCACTGATTTCCTCTGTAAATGTAAACCGTAAATATATCAGTAAATGAATTATAATCAAAAAGATAATTACGGTATGTTGATAAAATAGTCCTGTACTTGTTAACATTATCAAGTGCCATAAGATATCTGCTCTCGACTGCTGATAAAAAGAAACATCTTATTTCTAATATGTTCTCACCAGAAAGAACCTTTCCATTATTGGAAAGATACATATCAGTCCAGTAATATTCACCAATCCCGTTTCTTAACAGAATTATCATTCTGCTACTCTCTCCCGGCTTTATAGATTCAAATGTTGTCTTAAAATCCTTTAACTGGTCAGGATGCACAATATCAAGAAAATTAATTCCAACCAGCTTCTCTACAAAATGATAAAAATGCTCGTCTGCATTAATTACCTCATAATTTCTTCTAATTAAAACATCGCCATAGGCAACACAATTGTCT
>QRVH01000075.1 GCA_003458705.1 Eubacterium sp. AF22-9
CCAAAGGCAAATTAGTAAGTACTTATTAATAACGAGTATATTAAGATATGTGAAATCACTAAATCGGGAAAGAACAGTACTGTTCATAAGACTGTTACTATTCCTGCACCTGAAGGGTGCTATGAGGATGGTATTCTTGTAGATATTGATACTCTTTCAAATGCAATTAAAGGAGTACTTGTTGAACACAGATTCAATTCTAACAGTGTAGTATTTTCTATCAGTTCGCCAAGGCTTGCTACTAAGGAAGTCCTTATTCCTAATGTTAAAGCTAATAAAATAGAAAAAATTGTTCAGGCTAATGCAACTGAGTATTTCCCTGTTAATATGGATGAATATATTATCCAGCACACAGTTCTTCAGGAAATAGAAGATCAGGGACAGAAGAAGTTAAAGATTATGGTTGCAGCTGTTCCTTCAGAGGTTGTTGAATCATATTATGATCTTGCTAAGGCTTTAGGACTTAAGGTTGCATTTGTTGATTATGCAGGTAACAGTACATATCAGATTATGAAGCAGCAGATTGGCGAGGAAGTCAGTCTTGTTATTCAGGTAGAGAATGATGGTACTGTAATCAATATATTCAAGGAAAATGTATTACAGTTACAGCGTATGGTTCCTTATGGAAAGTCAATGCTTGTAAATGCAGTTATGGATAAGTATGGTCTTAAGTATGATGCAGCTACAACAAAGCTTCAGAATGAGACACTTCTTCATTCAAGATTTGATGGCGATGAGGTTACTGAGTCATTAAGATATATGGCAAGTAATATCAACCGAGTAATTGATTATTATGTATCAAGAAACAGAGTTTCAATCCAGAAGGCTTATCTTATCGGACATTCAACAACAATTAAAGGATTTGCAACACTTCTTTCTAATGAGTTGAATATGCCAATCACTAAGGTTGAGGCACTCAAAGGTATTGTTCTTGATAAGAAGGCTTATGTAGAAGAGGCAACTCTTACAAGTTATGTTACTAACTTGGGTGCAGTAGTTGATCCTGTTGATTTCGTTCCTAGAAAGATGCAGGAAGCTGGTTCTAAGAAGGAAAACACTAAGATGATTATTGTTGGATTCTTTGGTGCAGTTGCTGTTTCAGCATTACTTATTGTAATTCCGCTTGCTCAGGTTGTTGCACTTAATACCCAGATTATGGGACTTAATAAGGATGTAAAGAAGCTGAGTTCAATTAATGATCTGGTAAATTCTTATTATGCTGTAAAGGATAAATATAATGATGTATCAGCATTTGCAGCACTTACAGCAGATAGTGATGATACATTACAGGAATTAGTAAGTTTCCTTGAAAAAAATATTCCAAGTGATGTAGCAATACAGAGCTTCAATGCGTCATCAGGAGCAATATCAATATCAGGAAAGGCTACAAGCAAGGCTTCTGTAGCAAAACTTATTCAACAGCTTGAGAGCAATTCTCTTATAACAGGAGTAGATGTTCCTACTATATCAGAGTCAAAAGATAATGTCGGTTCATCAGAAGTTACATTCTCATTGTCGTTCTCATATTATGGAATTAACACTTCTGATACTACATCAGCAACCACATCATCTGGTTCAGGCAGTACATCTAATAAGACTACTAACAAATAGGAGGGGGAAACATGGATAAGTTAAAGGGAATGTTAAAAGTTTCAGAAAGAGATAAAAAATTATTGATTGTTGTAATGGCTGTTTTAATAATGGCGTTAGCTTATTTCTTTGGATACTCTAATCTGTCAGCACAGGTTGATGAGCTGTCAACAAAGAAGACATCTCTTGAAACAACTAAGAGAGATTTAAAAGAGAAGAATAACAATAAGCAGAAATATATTAATGATACGGATAAGTTAAGCAAGGCTTGTACAGTTTTAATTGATAAGTATGATTCTACTACATCACAGCCTAACGCAATTGAATTCTTTAATAAAACTGAAGATGTTACAGGTGTGTGGGTAAAGAGTCTTTCACTTTCACCGGCTACTGTTTTATATAAGTTTGGACAGATAGCATCAAGCAATGTTAATGGAACAAGTTCATATACATCTAATCTTGTAGGCTATAAGTCATCTATTAATATTTCATATGAGGGTGATTATAGCCAGTGGAAGAATTTTGTCAAGTATATTAATACATATGCAAGTAAGAGTACAATTGATTCTCTTACAGCTACATATAATGATTCTACAGGAGTTGTCTCCGGAACAGCATCAATCTCGTTGTATGCAATTCAGGGCGGAGATAGAAAAGCCACTGAACCTAAGTTTGATGTAAAGACAGGAACAGATAACATTTTTTCGGGAAGTAATTAGATGATATATTAGGGAGAGGGATATGAAATCGTTACAAGAAAAGAAAGAAAAATTGAATAATTCTGGATTTTCACTGGTTGAAGTTCTTATTGCAATTGCAATTCTGGCAATCATATCTCTACCGGTATTGAGTACATTTTCTAATTCGGCACGTATTAATTCAAAGGCAAGGCGTATAGAAAATGCCAATACAGTTATTGGAAATATTGTCGAAGAAGCTAAGGATATGGAACTGCAGGATCTGCTTGACCACAAGGGTAAATATTATTATGGAAAGACTAAGACGGATAATATTTATGTTGTGAGTGATGACAGAGGAGCAGAAGGAGAAGATAAAACATATTTTACCGGTGTAGATGGCGAAAAATATTATGTTAAAGCAACATTTGATGCATCTACATATACTAATCCGGCAGATGCATCAGGTTCAACAGATAACAGTAACAATAATATTAATTCATCAGGTCTTTCTATGTATGCAGATGTTACAGGCGGTAACAATTATGTGTTCAGAGATGATACAGGTGATGAAGAGGCACTGGCATATTTCAGGACGTTCAATACTTTAGCTTCAAGAGCTGACATTTCCAAGAAGACAGTAGTGAATATTAATATAACAGATGAGTCAGATGCTTCAACACCGAATGAAGTCCGTCTGAAGCAGACAATGGATATAACGGTTACATATTCATATAATGGAAATGCTTATCCGGCATATGTAAAGACTACTACCATGTCTGATTATTATTTCTGGGCTACGAAAGAGCTTAGTGGAAGTGATATTGTTTATAAGATATCTGGTAAACTTGAAAATAATGCCCGAAACTTATATATGTTCTATACACCATTTAAAGGTGAGCGTGTTACAACGCTTCCTTTGCCAGAGGGTTCAACGGTAGCTAATGAAACAGATGGTTCTATAACTACTGATACTATCGAAATTAACTATAATATACCTTCGGGAACAAAGAGTAAGTTAGGACTGGATGTTGATTACAGTGATCTGAATGTGTATATGCTTCAGCAGGAAAAATATGTGCTTACAGGTTCAAAAGCATATACTAAAACTAATGTCAAGGTTGATAATATTGTAATAAAGCAGAACGGAATGGTTCTGACATCTGCGATGACATCAAGTCCGGTTAAAGTATTTTCTAATGTTGATAAATGGAGCGATAAGTGGACAGGTTTATCTGATCCTACAAAGATTCACAATGTGTTATATAGAATTACAGTAGATGTGTGGAAGTGGAAAGGCGGTACTGCTGAGTATAAAGATGAAGACAAGATAACTTCATTGACAACAACCAAGACAGATTAGATACAGGATGGGGATATATTATGAAGCATGTATTATCAAGAAGAAAAAAGAATAATTCTGGATCTACAATCATTATTGTTCTGCTTATGACATCGTTTGTATTAATTCTTGCGACACTTATAACGACAACAACAATGGTTAACTATAGAATGAAGCTTGCCGGAAGCCAGTCTTCTAAGTCATTCTATACAGCAGAGGAAGCTGTAGATGAGATTCAGGCTGCACTGGGAAAGGTTTCGGTTGAATGTTTTAATCAGGCATATGAAGAACAGCTTACAAAGGTTCTTAGTACAACTAAGATAAATGGTTCAGAAGTAGTTTCCGCAATTGACAATAAAACTGCAAATGTAGAATTCAGACAGAATTACGCTAATAAATTAATGCCTAAAATTCTTGATCTGACACCACTTGGTACAGCTACCAAAGATAAAGTGGAGAAGTTAGTTGAGGATGGTTACAGCACTGCTAGTGGAAAGGTTATTCCAACAGAGAAAGCCGGTGTATTACTTGGCAGATGGACTAATGATGTAACAGCTGAAAAACAGAAACAGGTATGTGATAATTTTGTTACAGAATTAAATAAATATATTGAAGATAAGAATTCTCTGGTAGCTGATAATAAAGTGCTTCAGGTAATGTCTATTAATGATTTGAGATATTATGTCACAGCCGGAACTTCAGCTAATACTACTGATCTTCCTGTATATACAATAAAGTTTTCAGATTGTATTGTAAAGTATATGGATAAGGCAACAGGAAGTTATTCTTATATTACATTTAATGGCTCAGTTGGTCTTCCGGATATATATATTAATTTCAAGGAAGATGAAAAGGTTGGTACATTGTTTTTCTGTGATTATTCTTTAGTTGGAAATAAAGGTATTACAGTAACTGATGGAACAGCTTCAATTTCCGGCAGTGCATATGCCGGAAAGGGAACGGGTACAGGACTTATTATTAAGACTGGTTCAAAGCTTAATTTTAAGGGTAAATATCTTGTATGTGGTGGTTCTGTTAATCTTGATAACGGTAATTTAGAACTGGATTCATCATCACAATTGTGGGCAATGGATATTAATGTTGGAGACAACAGTGAATTTACAGCTTATAGCGGATCGAAAATTAATCTTGAGGATGACCTTACAGTAGACGGTAATAATTCAACAGTTAATATTAATGATGGCTGTTACTATTATGGATTCGGATATGAAGATGGAGATACAGCAAAGGAACGTCCTGATTTCAGTAGTGCGATAATAGTTAACGGACTTAATTCACATGTTAAATTTGGAAGCCTTGGAAAGTTGTATATTGCGGGACGTGCTTATATTAAATTTGCAAGTGACAGATCACTTGCAACTGGTGAGTCAATTTCTGTAAATACTAACCAGGGAATATATCTTGTTCCTACCAAGCTGATGGATAAAGGTTCTAAGAACCCTACAATTAAAGATGATTCAGCAACTACATTTTCTGCCACAATAAGCTTGATAATTTCTTTGGATATAATTTACTGGATTCATCTAACAAATATATTTCAAAAGAATATGAATTAAAGATGATTCAGCAACTACATTTTCTGCCACAATAAGCTTGATAATTTCTTTGGATATAATTTACTGGATTCATCTAACAAATATATTTCAAAAGAATATGAAAATAAGACTGACGGTAAAACAAGAGTATATTATTACCTGGATTCATCTAACAAATATATTTCAAAAGAATATGAAAATAAGACTGACGGTAAAACAAGAGTATATTATTACCTTAATTTTGCTAATTCGTATGCAAGAAATCAGTATACTAAAATTATATATGGTTCGGACACAAGAAATCAGTATACTAAAATTATATATGGTTCGGACACAGAACTTGAAAATTATTTAAAGACAGTATCGTATTATAATGACCTTAGCACAGCTGACAAACAGACATATTTAGATGAGGCTAAAGAACTCAGAGACTATATAAAGAGTGCATCAACAGCATTTGGTACAACAAATTCTGATATTACAGGTATTGATTATAATGCACCTGGTACATATTCAAATGAACTTAATGATGATAATGCAAATGATTACAGGGAAGTATTTGTTGACAGAGATAACAGATATAGTGTGTTCAATAAGATACTTGCACCTCTTAAAAGAGATGATAGTACTCCTTATGGCAATGGAGAAATCCAGACAGAATTAAGCCAGATAGATTCTAAGTATACATTTATTAATCTTAGCAGATATACTTCGGGAGATGTATATGGAAATATTATTAATGAAGATGCATTTAACAAGTTTACTTCAGAAGAGGGTAAAAATCCAACAGAGCAGAAGAAAGCATTTTTAAAGACCAAGGATTCAAAAAATATTATTGTTGCACATCTTGGACTTGGCTCTAAGATTATACTTAGGGCAGGAAGCAGTCTTAATCAGGATGCAGGATCAAATATTATAACAATACCGGAATCAGGTGGTTATTGTAATGGCGTTGTTATATGTGATGGAGATGTTGAGGTTGATTGTAATTTTAACGGAATTATTTTAGCTGATGGAATTGTTACTGTTAAATCCGGATGCGAGGTCAAGAATGATTTATTTGACAGTTCAATATCCACATCGGATTCCAAGTCATTCTGGTATTTTGTGGAAACCATAAAATGATGATGATATGAAAGCTCCTAATAAGTATAGTAAAGATATTGGATTTAAGGATATTTTCAGATACTGGAATTCGGGAAGTGAGTCAGATGCTTCAGGCGGAACACTTTCATTAGACAAGCTGTCTTATAAGGATATGGTTTTATTTACACAATGGAGAAAATATGAGGATATAAGCAATAATCCTGAACAGACAGAACCAGAAGAAAGTTCGTCATCAAGTTAATGTAATGGTTGTTATTTGGAGGAGATAATGAGAAATAGATTGAAAGGAAACAAATTGAATAATCAAGGATTTTCTTTGCTGGAACTTCTTATTGTTATTGCAATAATTGCAGTGTTTTCAGTGACAACCATTTTTGGAATATCTGCTATATCCAAGGGAAATGCAAAGAAAATGAATAAGAATCTGTATTCTTCGCTTTCAGAACTGAAAACAAGCACTATGTCTAAAACAGGAAAATGGCAGATTGTTATAAAAAAACAGGACAATGATCTGATGATATCTGTTATGAGAGATTTAAAAGAAATGGAAACATATAAATGCAGTGCTTCAAGAGTGAATCTTGTATACAATGATGGAACAGATCATTCTATTAAAGATGATGAACTTGTAATTGAGTTTAGCAGGGATGATGGAAGTGTAAAGTCGATTACATATGGTGGAACTGACATAAGTGACAAACAACATGGTAAATTTATTGTTACAGCAGCAGGAAGATCATATGAGACTGAGTTATGGTACAAGACAGGCAGGGTTACAACTGTTAATTAACATTCATGTTATTAAATGTGGGAGTAGTTATATATTGTTACGGGAGTGTAGTATATGAAGCGGAATAATAAAGGCTTTTCATTAGTTGAATTACTTATTGCGATAGCAGTTTCCAGCATTGTTCTTTCGGCGCTGGTTACACTTATTGTCCAGGCGGTAAGAAGTTATAGTAAACAGACGGCTTTAGCACAGGTACAGAGTGATGCAGATATAAGTCTGAATCAGATTTCAAAGAATATACTTGAGGCTAATGAAATACAGCTTGTCAAAACAACTAATGACGGAAAAAGTGATATTGAGTTCTATTTTAAAATTGAACAGGAAGAAACCTCAGGTGCTGCCGGAGGAACAGGTGGTGGTACACCAGGAACTGCTGGTAAAAAGTGGGGTTACTGGTATGATTCAGCCAACAAGATTTTATATTACACTGATAATGATGATAGTGATCCTACAAAGGTTAACAAGAGCGTTGTTTGTGATAATGTGGAAGCATTTAATGTACAGATAAAGGCAGATAACTTTACATTTGACAGTGATGACAAGATTCTTTCTATTCCTAAGAGACCTCAGATTGTTGTAACAATAAAGCTTAAAAGAATGAATGAGGAACGAGAAGTACAAAGAACATATGTAACAAGAAATGTGATTGATGAAATCTATATGGGAAAAGGCACTTCGATTTTACAGATTTCAAAGGGAATGAAGAAGTCAGATATAGCAACTTATATTGATAGTTCACATTGATAATCAAGGAGAGGAGATTATTATGAAAACAATTCAGAAAGCAAGTATGAAGAAAAAGATAATATCAGCATTATTCTCTCTGGTGGCATTCTGTGCGGTAATTGTTATTATTATTGTGAGTCGAAATACATCGGTTTCTGCTGCTAAAGATGATGTTATTATTGGCGGAAAAACTTATAGTACAAAGAATCCTATGGTTATTCTGGAGATTGTGCCGGATAAATCATTTGATATATTAGAACCGCTTGTAAGAAGGGTTGATTCCTCATCAGCTAATGTTGAAGATTTAATTACATGGCAGGATTTGATTAATGGGTGTCCTAAAGGGGAAGCTAAGAAAACAGAAATATCTAATTATGCTGACAAGTTTAAGAAATATCTTCAATATATAGATACAAATATATCAGGTTCGAAGATTGGTGCTTATTTCAAGATAGGCGGTAAGCTGTATGGATATAATGATCAGACTTCTGACTGGATTGATACATTTGGATATGATGTAACAAAGGAAGATCAGTTTAAGATTGTTTATTATGAATTAGATGATTCAGGTAACAGAAAAGCTGAAATTGAAGGGGTTAATGATATCTTTTCTTATATAGTTTTTGGAAATAGCAAGAAGATGGAAGGAAAGGTTGAAGTCAGGGTTAAAACTGCCAACAATGTAACAAAGCAGGATATTGATGATGCGGGACTTGT
>QRVH01000076.1 GCA_003458705.1 Eubacterium sp. AF22-9
ATAGATGAGTCAAATGATATTTTAAGATTCCAGTTTAAAACAGAAGCGGGACATGATTATACAATAGATTATATTGCGGCAGGAATATTTTAAGATTCCAGTTTAAAACAGAAGCGGGACATGATTATACAATAGATTATATTGCGGCAGGAATAACAAGTATGCCTACATTACAAAAAAATTAAAAAGGGTTGACAAAGAAGGTGGGGATAAATAACTGGAATTGATGGGGCAAGTTTAGCGATATCTGATTATAGAAGTATCTTTTTTGTGCATGGTAAAAAGCTTATGGAATTAGCACATGAGGTTTATGAGAGGTGTAAAAAATGAGAATAACTAAATCAGAATATATGCTTAAGTATCAGAAGGCAAAGGTCAAATTGTTAGAATATGATATTCCCAAACAGGATTATCCACAGTTTCAATTGAATTATAAGGATCTAGCGTTTCCGACTGTATATATTATCTCAGATTATGCAGAAGCTGTTATAGAAGATAATAGAGAACGTATGGAAAGAAGAAAAAGGGACTTGCAATTTTGTTCTGAGTTTTATGATGCGGCAATGAAGTCCAGAGAGCAAATAAGTAATGATTTAAATTTTATGCTTACTGGCGCGATAGCATATTTTTTTGGAGATAATTTTGGAAGTGCCATGGTGCTTCTTTCAGAAACAAAAAACATAGATATACCTAATGATATGAGAGGTTCATTAGTAGAGGTTTTTTCTTTGATTTTTACGGGTATGAAGTATAGAAATGCCAAAAATGCGGTGGTGGAAAAATTTGAAGAATATTTGAGGACAGGTGAATCTGAAAGTATATTAAAGTTAGCTGAAAAAAAATGTAATGAGACATATGAGAGTGATAATGAAATAGAGGCTTTTTTTGCGGATGCATTATGCGCAGTCATAAAAATAGCAATTCAAAATTCGGCTAGAACACTATTACCACTATATTCAAAGCTTTCATTTGAAAAATGGGAATCATATTTAAACAAACGAACTTCAATTAAAATGGTTTGGCCTGCTCAGAGACTTATTGGTGAAAAAGGGATTTTGAATGGTAAAAATGCGATAGTACAATTGCCAACTGGTGTCGGTAAAACAAAAAGTATTGAGTTGATAGTTAGAGCTATGTTTTTGTCGGAACGGGGAAATACAGCATTAATAGTCGCCCCGCTTAGAGCGTTGTGCAACGAAATATCTGATGATATGGGAAAGGCATTTTCAAAAGAGGCATCAATTAATCAATTTTCTGATTTGTTAGAAATTGATTTTTTGAATATATTTTCGAATGAGGATGAGAAAAAAATATTAGTATGTACTCCAGAAAAATTGCAGTTTATATTTCATCATGAACCAGAGCTTATGTCTGAAATTGATTTGTATGTGTTTGATGAAGGTCATATGTTTGATGATATGAGTCGTGGAGCAATGTATGAATTATTAATAGCAGATATTAAAAAGTATATTCAACCATGGCAGCAAATAGTATTGCTTTCTGCGGTGCTTTCAAATGCTGATAAAATTAAGGAGTGGGTTATTGGAGACGATGGAGTTCTTGCATATGATAAAGACATACGAAGTACTCCTAAGGTGGTTGGTTTTGCGTCATCGGAAAATGAAATACATTATTTTTCGAATACATTTGAAGAGGAAGATTTTTACATTCCTAAGGTTATAAAAAGAATTCAATTAGAGACTAGAAGAGTAAATGCTAATCCCAAATTTTTCCCGGAAAACAAAGCGAATGATATTGCATTATATTATACGAACTTGTTGTGTTCCAATGGTGGAGTGGCTATATATATGAGTCAACGTAGATATGTATCAACAATATTAAAAAGGCTTATTGAAGTGAATGAAAGGGGATATGAACCGGAAAAATTGATTTTGGCATCGGATCAAGATGAAATTAGTCGATAAAACGGTTAATAGCTGAATATTATGGAGATGATTCTATTTATTATAAAGCAGCTAATTTAGGAATTTTGCCTCATTATTCATCGTTGCCAAATGGATTAAGAGTATCTGTAGAATATGCATTTCGAAAAAATAAAATAAAGGCTGTTGCATGCACATCTACTTTAGCGCAAGGGGTAAATATTCCAATAAAGTATTTGATAATGACAAGTTTAAAATCAGCTCAGAATATGATTTCTACTAGAAATTTTCAGAATTTGATAGGTAGAACAGCTAGATCGGGAGTGTTTACAGAAGGAAGTATATTGATAACTGACACAAAACTTTTTGATGAAAGGAAGAGAGGCAAAGGATATTATAATTGGAGAGACGCAACAGCTTTATTTGAACCGAGAAATTCAGAAGCTTGTGGTAGTGCAATTTTGAGTATTGTACAGAATTTTAGTATCGATTATGAACTGACAATTTCGGGAAAGTCGGTTTGCAAATTCATTATAGAACATATTAATGAAAACTGGTCAGAATTAATGAAGAATGCACTTAATAAATACTTGGTTAAAAAGAATAAGGATAATCAATTAAATAGGCAGGTAATAGCAAATAGAACTTCGGAATATAGAAAAATAGTCGATACTATAGAAAATGAAATTTGTTATACACTAATATGTAAATCAGAGGATATAGCAGATGATTTGATTACAATTGAGGCAGGGGAAAAATTGAATGAATCATTAGCGTTGTTTTTGGCTGATGATTCAGAAAAACAATTATTAGAGAATTTGGTAGATGCGATTTGTGATAAAATTAAGAAACATATTGCTGTAGTCCCACGTGTATCAAAGACCATGGTAGGCGTAGAAAGTGCGGAGAAAATTTTAAGTTGGATTGAGGATAATGAAATTAATGTGATTGCTTATAGCACAAATGAGCTTCTTTCGTATATTGTTGAATTATTTAATAGGATTGAGGATAATGAAATTAATGTGATTGCTTATAGCACAAATGAGCTTCTTTCGTATATTGTTGAATTATTTAATACAATTATATAGATGAAATTCTTGATATTAAAATGTGTCAAAAATGGACTAAAGGCGAATCATATAAAGAGATTTCAGAGAGCATGGAGATTCCGGTGTTAGATGTTGAAAAAAAATGTGGTCAAAGTATATCATATCAATTAAGTTTTTTGATTGGTAATATTATTGATTATTTGGAAACAGAAAGTGTTAATTTGGAAATGTTAAAAATGTTACAGAAAAAAGTGAAATATGGTGTTGATACTGAAACCGCCATTGCAATTTGTGAAAAGATTTTTAATGATAGAATAATAGCCAATTTTATTGCAAGCGAAATTGGAGACAGTTATCTTGGTGAAGAAGAAATTATAAATGTTATTAAGTACAAAAAAGACGAGATTAAAACTCTATTAGAACCTTTTCCAACATATTTTTCTGAAAGAGTGTCATTATTAACCAAATAGAAAAATATTAGGGGTTAAAGGAAGAGAATATAGTTATAACAGAAATATAATGTAATAATCTTATCAGAAAAATATCAAAAATCTCCCATCACACCCTTGACACGAGGGGGTACAGGGAAAACTTATGCTTCCGCATTTGCAATGAGAGAACTGGGATTTAAGAGAGTCTTATTTTTAGTTCATAGGGGACAGCTTGCAAGACAGACTAAGAAATCTTACGAAAAGGTGTTTGCAAAATCTGTTTCTATGGGGTTAGTTGGTGCGGGTTATCATGAATATGATGCGGATTATGTATTTGCTACGGTCCAGACATTAAATCGTGATGAACATTTGCTTCAATATGATAAGGATTCATTTGATTGTATTGTGTTGGATGAAGCACATCATGTAACTGCTGATACATATCAGAAGATTATGAAACATTTTTCGCCTAAGCTTTGGCTTGGAATGACAGCAACTCCTGATAAGAGAGATGACAATGTTGCAGGCAGAAATGTTTATGAGTTATTTAATTATCAGATTGCTTACGAGATACGTTTGCAGCAGGCCATGGAAGAAAATCTGTTATGTCCGTTCCATTACTTTGGAATTACTGATTTGTCTATAGTTGGAGATGATAAAGATAATCGTGATTTTAGTATGTTAACAAGTGATGAACGTGTGAAACATATAATCCAGCAGGCAAATTACTATGGATATAGTGGAGAAAAGGTTAAAGGACTTATATTCTGTAGCAGCATTAAAGAGACACAGGAATTATCACATAAGTTTAACAATATAGTTAATCCGGATACAGGGAAATATTTTAGGACAATAGCATTGAATGGTGATGCTAACGAACAGGAAAGACAGGATGCATTTGAAAGACTTGCAATGAATGAGAGTGAGGCAAATGTCCATAATCAGCCATTAGATTATATATTTTCTGTAGAAATATTGAATGAGGGTGTTGATATTGTGGAGGTTAATCAGGTTATTATGCTCAGACCAACACAATCACCAATAGTATTTATTCAGCAGTTGGGGCGAGGGCTCAGAAAGGCTGATGGGAAAGAATATGTTGTAATTCTTGATTTTATTGGTAATTACAATAATAATTTCATGATTCCAATAGCACTATCAGGGGATAGAACTTACAATAAAGACAATATCCGTAGATATATAATGGAAGGCGGAAGAATTATTCCAGGTGCATCTACAGTGCATTTTGATGAAATAAGCAAGAAGAGAATATTTGCATCTGTTGATAATGCTAATTTCAGTGATATTAAGCTGATAAAAGAAAACTATACAAATCTTAAGAATAAATTGGGAAGAATACCGGCACTCAAGGATTTTGATGATTATGGAGAGATGGATGTTATACGAATTTTCGATAATAACAGCCTCGGTTCATATTATAAATTCTTAGTAAAATACGAGAAGGATTATAAGATCCGTTTGTCACAGGAAGAAGAAAAGATAGTTGAATTTATTTCAAAGAAACTGGCAAATGGTAAGAGAATACAGGAGTTGCAATTATTAAAGAGAACACTTCTATATGCAAATGGGTTATCAAAATGTGGATTATTTACAGGACTATCACAGGATTTGTTGACATATGGTAAATCCATCAGTAAGGAACAGCAAGAAAATATCATAAATGTTATGACAAATGAATTCCCAGCGGGTTCTAGTAAGAAGACATATTCCCAGTGTGTCTTCATAGAAAAGGAAGGCAATGATTATAAACCAACGAAGACATTTCTTGAAATGTTATCAAATAGAGATTTTTTATAATGTTATTAAGGAACTTGTTGATTTTGGTATAAGCAGATATGAAAGAGATTATAAGCAAAGCTATGATGTAACAGATTTTGTTCTTTATCAGAAATATACATATGAGGACGTGTGTCGTTTGCTTAATTGGGAACAGAACGAAGTGCCATTAAATATTGGTGGTTATAAATATGATAAGAAGACAAAAACATTTCCTGTATTTATTAATTATGATAAATCGGAAGATATTAGTGATACGACAAAATATGAGGACCATTTTGTGCCAGGTTTTAGAGACCGTCTGATAGCAATATCGAAATCCGGAAGAAGTTTGCAATCTGAAGATGTACAGAATTTTCTTAAGGCAAAAGAGCGGGGAATCAGAGTAGAGCTTTTTGTTCGTAAGAATAAAGATGATAAGATTTCTAAGGAGTTTTATTATCTGGGACATATGACAGCTAGTGGGAATACTAAAGAATTTACAATGCCCAATACACAGAAAACAGCAGTTGAAATAGAATGGATTCTTGATGTTCCTGTGAGAGAAGATATCTATGAGTATATTGTAAATTCATAATACATACAAAATTCTGTGTATATGCAAAGAATTTTGTTACAGAAAAGAGGAAAATACATGAAAACAGTTAGGGTAGTTGCAGCAGTAATAAAGGCAGTTAATGATAAGAAAGAACCAATTATTTTTGCAACCCAGCGAGGATATGGAGAATTCAAAGATGGCTGGGAATTTCCAGGTGGAAAAATAGAAGCAGGAGAAACACCACAGGAAGCGTTAAAACGTGAGATTATGGAAGAATTAGATACAGAAGTTAAAGTTGGAGCTTTAATTGACACAATTGAATATGATTATCCTAATTTTCATCTTTCAATGGATTGCTTCTGGTGTGAAATATTAAGCGGAGATCTGGTGTTAAAAGAGCATGAGAACGCAAAATGGCTGACTAAACAACATCTTGGAGAGGTTGAATGGCTGCCGGCGGATGTTACTTTGATAGAGAAGATAAGAGAGGATATGTAGGGCTTTATGCCAAGATTATTTATCCAATTTAAAATTAATCTACATAACATGAAGAGTTTAAATTGGGAAAAGTTTTTATACAGGAAAAATATTTTTCGAGTAAAAATATGAAGAGATAGAAATGTATATTGTGTAAAAGAATAGATGTAAGTATAGATGAGATATTACTTGGAAATTATGAAGATAACAAGAAAACTCCAGATAATAAATGTCAATAATTAAATGAGAAAAATTTTATTCTGTTTTCTGACTAAAAAAGGGCAGACTTTCCACTTGGTGAAAATATCGTTTTTGAAAGATATTTATTCTTTGGATTTACTGCATTTTATGCAGCTATGGCGCATTTGGCAGCATTGTATTGTTTGATATGCTCCTGAGGAGCAATGATTTTAAATATTTTGTTTTCTCTGAGTATAGCAAATATCATGTTGCATACTTTATGTGAAACAGCCTCCATTGTTACCAGTTTTGGTTTTGAATAACACTTCTTGAGATAGTATTAGCGAAGGACTGGATTTTTAGTTTCTCCGTTACGGGAGATACTGATGCTTTGTAGGGTTAACTTGTGAATCACACGTGTGGCGATGGAGGAACCACGCTTAGACATTTGAACCTTGGTGATTTCAAATTTACCGGATTGCTTTACTGCTGGATCAAGATCCAAATAAGCGAAAAGTTGTTTGAGCTTTGAAAATGCTGAAAAGTCACCGAGCTCACCCATGATGGATACAGCAGACAAGGAATCAGCAACTTTGAATGTTTCAATCAAATGAATCTGCTTGACAAAGTCAGCATCTTCATTAGAATCTACAAGCTCGTGGAGTGATTCAAGAATGCTGTTGATTTTTTCATCATATTTACGTATGAAGCTAATATAAAGGCGAATACGATTGATGTTGCTGTCTATAATGTATCCAAACTGATTTGTATCAGTTGCTGCCTGAATTATGGCGTTATACTTATTTTGAGCACATGTAAGCCAAATCGAGCTGTTGATTTGATGATATCAATAATCTCTTGCTTGTCTGCTTCAAGAAAAGCTGATGGAGATGTATAGGTTTCCAGATGACGCGAAAAGCCTTAAGATCCAAGACGAGTACGGAAAATGGGATAGGAGAAGGAGTAGAATTGAGATAACTAATCTAAGGTGATTCTAAATTAGTTGGCAAAGAAAGTATTTTGTTAAGGAGGAAACAACGGATGGCATCATTAACGCATGTCTGTATGTGGCAAAACAACGGCTGGAAAAATATCACTGCTGATGAAGCTGCCCGTCTTCATCCAGGTGGAGGAGTCTCTGCTCACAGCGGATTATTTATGTGTGAGCTATGTGGGCAATATGTTTTGCTAACAGATGGAAATTATCAAAGAAGGCACTTTAGGCATAGTTCAGCAGAGAAAAGTAAAGACTGTCCAGAACGAACTACAGGTGCATATATTCCAATGGTATATGGTATTTCAGACCATGAACTACCTTTGCGTATAAAAAATGTTTCAAATGACAACTTTGAATTTGAAATGGGATTCATTCCTGTGCCAGATAAATTATTTTCAAGAAATAATAAAATTATTGTTGAATCGACAGACTATGGACGAAACAGATATGTTTATTTATGGGAAAGATTAAATGCCGGTGGGGTTACATATCTATCTGTAGGAGATAAACCTTCTTCTGGGTTCAGGATTTATGTGGAAGAAGGAAAGGAAGATGTTTATAAATTTTGGCCTAAGTATAATAGTGGAATCACAGCTAGTGGAACTGTATTTGATGCAAAAACTGGCAGAAAGATGGTAACTGACGCAGATGTAGTTGTAGGGAAAAAAATACTATATTTTAAGAAGAAGCCGGATTAGTAGTTATTATGGTTCTCATGTATGTGTTAATGAAATTTCAAATAAAAG
>QRVH01000077.1 GCA_003458705.1 Eubacterium sp. AF22-9
TTGCTACTGCTGCAACATCTTCCATCTTGCTTACAACATTATTTCTATTAGTATCCATAGCTTCATTGAGCTGTGTAATATTATCAAGACCTTCCTTAAGTCCGTTAACTGAATCAGAAATTGTATTAAACAGTTCCTTAGCATCCTTAATAGATACATTCTGTTCCTCTATAATACCAACTGACTCATCCATTGTCTGCTCAACCTGCTGTGACTTAATAGTAATCTCATTAACAATCTGTTTAATCTCGTCAGTTGACTGCTGTGACTGTTCAGCAAGCTTTCTTATCTCATCAGCAACTACTGCGAATCCCTTACCGCTCTCTCCTGCTCTTGCTGCCTCGATAGAAGCATTAAGTGATAACAGGTTAGTCTGCTCTGTAATTTCTGTAATGGCATCTGATATGAAATTAATCTTTTCTATACTGCTTACCATCTCAGATACAACTGATTTAGAAATCTTAGAGTTATCAATTGAACGCTGTCCCTTAGTAATAAGTTCATCAACAATTGTAAGTCCCTTATTACTTAACTTCTGTGTTTCAACTGACATCTCACTGATATCATTTACATAAGCCTTGGTTTCCTTTAATCTGTCTGCAAGATTTTCTACTTCCTGTGTTGCTGTCTGTGTACTGTCTGCCTGACCTGATGCACCAACTGCAACACTCTGTATAGCCTCTGAAACCTGACCTACTGTCTCTGTAGTAGACTTAGATACTCCTGCAATCTTAGCAGATGCATCTACTATAACTCCACTCTTTTCCTCAACACCCTTAATAAGAACTGCCATGTTCTCAACCATGTTGTTAAAGTTATTCTCAAGGTCTCCAAACTCATTCTTCTTCTTTACATCAATTCTGTCTGTTAAATCACCACCTGCAACATCCTTCATATGTCCAGAAACCTTCTTAATCTCCTTAGTCATAGAAGCTGTAACTGCAAGTGCAATACCAATTCCAATAACAAATGCGATAATACTGAATATAACAGTATTGCTAATCATCTTATTAGTTGTAGCAGATGTTTCTTTAGAACTGATAAAACCAACAAGTGTCCATCCTGTAACAGCATCCTTAGATGTTACTACATGTACCTTTTCACCATTAATGTTTTCATCAAATGAAAATGCTTTATCATAATCATCCTCTGTAAGACCTTTAACTGTACTCCAGCAATTCAGTCCTGATACTGAATCTGTTACATACTTGTTATTATCATTATTAACAAGTATATTACCATCTTCATCTGCAAGTACAACGAATCTGTATTAAGAAGTCCGATACCCTGTACAAAATCAGTAATCTCAGAAAAATCAATATGCATACCCACAGTACCATAATTCGTTCCGTCTGAATGCTTAATTTCCTGTGAAACAGTAATTATTGTCTTATCAAAATCCTTGCTGTAATATGGCTTTGAAAAATATGCATAAATGCTGTTTCTTGCCTTAAGACCTTTACAATCTGTGTACCATACTTCCTTAGTTCTGTCTACACCGTTCTCAAGACCACCCTTACTAAGTGTTTTTCCGGTCTCAGGGTTATATTCTCCCCAACCTGTAATCTCAAGATTAGTATTAGTCGTAAAGAAAGCTCTTTCTGCACCATTAGTAACCTTTACTGATGCAATAAGAGAATCTCTTACTGCCTTAACATTATCATCTAATGTTCCCTGATCCTCAAGATGCTTTACTTCATTCTTTCTTGTAAGCAGATCTACCGGCTGCGACAGAGTCTTAAGATATGTAGTAAACTGTTTCTGTGCTTCATTCAAAGTCTGCTCACTTGTTACTTTCACATTATTTTCCATTGAAGACGAAGTTGTTGTAATTGAACTTACCATAAGCATTACAATAGGAATTGTAATGGCAACAATGAAAAATAAAACAAGCTGAAAGCCTAATTTTCTGAAAACTTCATAGCTTCCCCCTCCTCGTTAATAATTAATAATATTTAGTTGACATTTCCGATTTCTTACATGCCTTGTATTATAATACCACATTTGTAAAATTATGTAAATTTCTATATTAAATACAATTTAATATGAAAGCATATATTTAACAACTATATCAGTCAGTAAATCTTACATTTCCCTGAAGCCATATCTGTCCTTTGAATCTGCGGCCTACGGCTGGTTCTCCAAGAAGATGTTCCTTATTAACTGCTGTAGTTATAATAAGGCTGTTACATTCAAGAACCATAATACATATCTTCTCGCCAGTATATATATTTTCTTCTTCACGCAGTTCAAGAATCTCTCCGATTACAGAATACTGGTCACATTCCACACCGCATGGCATAAATGTAGAGTCTACTATAGTAAATATATCCTCCTTCATGACACGGTTGGAAAGTTCATTATATGTATCAATATCTTCAATAGTAAGACTCTCTATTGCATCCTCATCTCCATTCTTTGCAGCCTGAATAAGATTCTTTCTTGCAATTTCATCCTGTCTGCTTTTTTTAGAATTTCTTTCTTTTCTCACTGGAAGCATAATAATTCCACCAAGAGAAAGTCCTGTAAGTGCAACCTTTTTATTCTTAATAGGAAACTTCCCTATCTCATTCTTAATATCAGGATCAAAATCAGGCGCCTTAAAATCCTTTCCACTGTACAGATATTCAAGATAATCCATAACATTCTGAAGATAGAATATAAGCGTAACTCCCGTCTTTAATTCATCACATATTACCGCATATGACTCCTTATCAAGATGTCTTTCAATCGTCATCTCCTCATTGTCGCTTAAATTCTTTCCCACAACAAATGGAAAATAATATTCGTATTTGAAAGTATTCTTTTCATATCTTCCATACACATATAAACCTGTTGAATTACTGAGACGTAAGATAATAACACGATCTAATTTCTCGTGGCGTATCACAAATCCTTTCTTTTATGCTTTCCTTAATTCCTGTTTTAATAAATTTTTCTTCAGCCCCGGATGTCATATTATCAAATCCCGTATCACAAATCCTTTCTTTTATGCTTTCCTTAATTCCTGTTTTAATAAATTTTTCTTCAGCCCCGGATGTCATATTATCAAATCCAAGTGCTCTTATATATAAATTCATATATTGCTCCGATACCCTATTCTGTATCAACTATAAACATAGTAAGTTTCTTTAATAAATTATACTCTACATTCTCTGTATAAGGTGTTCCATCAGCATGCTGAGTCATTCTTATAACCGGTCTGTCAGCAGCTTCCTTATTCTGTCTGATGACCACACCCTTTTCGCCATCACTTGTATAAACAGTACATCCGACAGGATATGCCGCAACTGAATCCAGAAACTTTGCTGCAATTGTAGAATCATACTTGATTCCCGCATGCACCTTTATGTACTCGATTGCTTCGTATATCTTCATTTTTTCATTTCCGATACCACTTATCATGCTGTCGAAATCATCACATATGGAAACAAGCTTTACTTCGGGCTTAAGTCTTTCCCCCTTATGCTGGAATGGATATCCAGAACCATCTATTCTTTCATGATGGAAAAGTACTATTTCCTTAGCCACATCCGGAAGCCATGCTTCATCCTGTAATGAGCTGTAGCCAAATATTGTATGTTTCTTATATTCTACAACATCCTTCGGTGTCATTTTATCTTCATTAATATTAACATATGGAACATTAATATATCTTAACCCGATATCATGAAGTATTGCGCCCATTGATACATTGTGAACCTGCTTGTCACTCATTTTAAGCCTTAACGCCATAATAGTAGATAATGCACACACATTTATACAATGAGTGTACATATCAGTACTTACATTCCTGATTTCTGTTATATTATTGACTACCTCCGGCTCAGCAAGCACTGAGTCTAAAATTCTCTGTGCTTCCTCAACAATAACCTTGAGTTCCTCATTATGTTTATAAATGTGTTTTTCTAATATTTTCTTAACTACCTGCCTTGAATTCTTTGCAGTTTCTTCTACCTTGTATGGATATTCCTCTTCCTCATTATCTGATGTACTATCTGATAAAATGCCTTCTTTGTCATCCTTTATATATACAGTTCTTGTTCCAAGATTCCTGATTCTGCTTATAAGCTCTGTTGTCATAGGAACATCAGCATGAATAAGTACCGCATCCGCCTGCGATAATATAGGAAGGGCTAATATATCGTTTTCTCTAAGATTATCAACACTTACCTGTTTCATAATGCGCTCCATTCTTAATAAAACATTATTCAACCCCTGTTACTATAGGTAAAAGATATCATATTTTAATTAATATTACAATGAATATTGACTTATAATTATATTAGTGTTATATTGACATTGTTAAATTATTATCAATCAATATTACACGAATCAATTTATGGAGGAAATGTTATGTCAAAGAATTTAACTGAGAATTACCCAATTGTTGACACAGTCGAAGCTCTTGAAGAAAGACTTGCCAGTGTACGTGAGGCACAGCGTATCTTTGCAACCTATACACAGGAGCAGGTAGATAAGATATTTACTGCTGCTGCACTTGCTGCCAATAAAGCAAGAATCCCTCTTGCAAAGCTTGCAGTTGAAGAAACTGGTATGGGAATTGTAGAAGATAAGGTTATCAAGAATCATTATGCTTCAGAATACATTTATAATGCTTACAGAGATACTAAGACATGTGGTGTTATTGAAGAGGATAAGGCATATGGAATTAAAAAAGTTGCTGAACCTATTGGCGTTGTTGCAGCCGTAATCCCTACAACTAATCCAACTTCAACAGCTATTTTCAAAACTCTTATTTCACTTAAGACTAGAAATGGTATTATCATAAGCCCACATCCACGAGCTAAGAAATCAACAATTGCAGCGGCTAAGGTTGTTCTTGAAGCTGCTGTTGCAGCAGGTGCCCCAGCGGGAATCATTGGCTGGATAGATGTTCCTTCACTTGAGCTTACAGATACACTTATGAAGGAAGCAGACATTATCCTGGCTACCGGAGGACCTGGAATGGTTAAGGCTGCTTACTCTTCTGGAAAGCCTGCACTTGGTGTAGGTGCCGGTAATACTCCTGCTATCATTGATGAATCAGCAGATGTAATACTTGCTGTTAACTCAATTATTCATTCTAAGACATTTGACAATGGTATGATATGTGCTTCTGAACAGTCTGTAATTGTTGACAAGAAGGTTTACAAGGCTGTTAAAGAAGAATTTGCATACAGAGGCTGTTACTTCCTTAATAAGAGCGAGACAGAAAAGGTAAGAAAGACCATTATTATCAATGGTGCCCTTAATGCAAAGATTGTTGGTCAGAAGGCTCACACTATCGCTGCTTTAGCAGGTGTTACTGTTCCTGAAGAAACTAAGATTCTTATCGGTGAGGTAACATCTGTAGACCTTTCAGAAGAATTTGCACATGAAAAGTTATCACCTGTTCTTGCAATGTACAAGGCAGAGGATTTTGAAGATGCTCTTTCAAAAGCTGAACATCTTATTGCTGATGGCGGATTCGGTCATACATCTTCTCTTTATATTAATGTAGAAACACAGGCAGACAAAATTGCTGAATTCTCTGAGAGAATGAAGACATGCCGCTGCCTTATCAATACACCTTCATCTCACGGTGGTATAGGTGACCTTTACAACTTTAAGATGGCTCCTTCTCTTACACTTGGATGCGGCTCATGGGGCGGCAACTCAGTATCTGAGAATGTCGGAGTAAAACATCTGCTTAATGTAAAGACTGTCGCTGAGAGGAGAGAGAATATGCTTTGGTTTAGAGCACCTGAGAAGGTTTACTTTAAGAAGGGCTGCTTACCTGTTGCCCTTGATGAACTTGGAACTGTAATGGGTAAAAAGAAAGCATTTATCGTTACTGACCAGTTCCTTTATAAGAATGGTTATACCAAATGTGTCACAGATAAGTTAGATTCTTTAGGAATTATGCATACTACTTTCTATAATGTAGCACCAGATCCAACACTTGCATGCGCTAAAGAAGGCACCGCAGCCATGAGACTTTTCGAACCTGATGTAATCATTGCAATCGGTGGCGGTTCTGCAATGGATGCTGCCAAGATTATGTGGGTTATGTATGAACATCCTGAGGCAGACTTCCTTGATATGGCTATGCGTTTCATGGATATCAGAAAGAGAATATACACATTCCCTAAGATGGGCGAGAAAGCTTACTTTGTCGCTATCTCAACATCTTCTGGAACAGGTTCAGAGGTAACTCCTTTTGCAGTTATTACTGATGAAACAACTGGTCAGAAATATCCACTTGCTGACTACGAATTACTTCCTAAGATGGCTATTATCGATGCTGATATGCATATGAATCAGCCTAAGGGACTTACAGCAGCTTCTGGTATTGATGCACTTACACATGCACTTGAAGCATACGCTTCCATTATGGCAACAGAATATACAGATGGTCTTGCATTACAGGCTATGAAGAATATATTTGAATATCTTCCAGCAGCTTATGAATTAGGTGCACATGATGCAGTTGCAAGAGAAAAGATGGCAACAGCTTCTACTATGGCTGGTATGGCTTTTGCTAATGCTTTCCTTGGAGTATGCCACTCACTTGCACATAAGCTTGGTGCATATCACCACCTTCCACACGGAATTGCTAACGCCCTTCTTATCACTGATGTAATGAGATTCAATGCTGCAGAGGTTCCAACAAAGATGGGAACATTCTCACAGTATCAGTATCCACATTGCAAAGCACGTTATGTAGAATGTGCTGACTTCCTTGGAATTCAGGGCAAAGATGATGATGAGAAATTTGAAAACCTCATCAAGGCTATTGAAGAATTAAAGGCAAAGGTAGGAATTAAGAAAACTATTGCAGATTATGGTGTTAAAGAGGAAGACTTCCTTGCAACTCTTGATGAGATGACAGAAGCCGCATTTGATGACCAGTGTACTGGTGCTAACCCAAGATATCCTCTTATGAGTGAAATGAAAGCCATGTACTTAAAGGCTTACTATGGTAAATAATCATCATTATTATTTTAAGAAAGGAAGACATGTCGTATGAAAAAATATTTAGCAAAATCCAAGTTAAAATCAGTATATGTAGAGAACAACAAAGCGATTAAGGTCTTTGATAAGAACTACAACAAGTCAGATGTATTATATGAAGCTCTTAATACTGCAAGAGTTGAGGATGCAGGTGTTAATATTCCAAAACTCTTAGAGGTTGCTGTTACTGACGGTAAATGGTCTATCACAAGTGAATATGTTGAAGGTCCTACTCTTACACAGTTAATTGAAAAATACCCTGACAAGGCAGATGATTATATTAAGAAAATGGTTGAATACCAGATATCTTTCCAGAAGAAGTCTAACCCACTTCTTCTGGTATTAAAGGATAAGATGAACCGTCAGATTAACTCAATTGAAGAACTTGATAACAGTGTTAAGTATGAACTTCTTACAAGACTCAATTCCATGAAGAATCATACTAAGCTTTGTCACGGAGACTATTGTCCTGACAATATTATTGTATCTGCAGATACCAAAGGTAATATAAAGGAAATTACTGCCGTTGACTGGGTACATGCAACACAGGGTAATGCATCTGCCGATATTGCGAATACATTTTTACTTCTTAAATTACAGTTTGGTGACAAGAGTGATATTCCTGAAAAATACATAAGTACTTTCTGTGAATTTACTAATACAAAGCGTTCATATGTTAATGAATGGCTTCCATTAGTTGCAGCAGCAAGACTTACAAAGAATAAGGAAGAAGAAAAGGAACTTCTTGAGCAGTGGATAAATGTTGTAGATTTCCAGTAACTGATTAATAATTTTCAGATATATACACTTCTATGCATACACAAAAAAATACCCCATACAGATGTTTTATATCTGTATGGGTATTTATATTACTTAGATGTCTTTTTTGAAATTACA
>QRVH01000078.1 GCA_003458705.1 Eubacterium sp. AF22-9
GTATCATTAAAGACTTTTTATATAGTAAAATTGATAGAATATACCTATAAAACTTATAATATTTATGAATTTATAGGAAAACTCACTTTGTTTTAATGAAAATTGTTGGATATAAGACCATATTATATGGATTTACGGATATAATGTTTAGTTTTATCCACGCAGCCTCGCAACAGCGGCTTTCAGCGCATCTATTGCATAGTCAGCATCTTCCTTGGTTAAATCCTTATCTATGCTTAATCTTAAAGCACCTTTAGTTTCACCTTTGCTTCGTCCGATAGCAAGAAGCACATGTGAAGGGTCGATTGAGCCTGCAGCACATGCTGAACCGCTGGATGCACATATACCGTTCATATCAAGCATAATAAGTAAAGAATCACCCGAAACATCTTTAAAGCAGAAATGCATATTAGACGGAAGACGCTTCAGGCTGCACATGGGCAAACCTACCGAAACAGCATTGACATCGGCATTAGCATCAATACAAGGTCCATCAAAAGTAACGTCAGGAATCTCACCAAGAATTCTGTCAACAATATAATTACGCATATTAATAATTGTATGTGTATCTTTATCAAGTGTACATAAGGCAAGCTTTACAGCCTGACCCATGCCGACAATGCCTGGAACATTGCTTGTTCCGGCGCGTCTTGCACGCTCCTGTGCCCCGCCATGGATGAAAGGCTCTAACTTAGCGGTATTCTTCATGTACATGAAACCGACGCCTTTAGGACCGTGGAACTTGTGTGCGCTTGCACTTAACAGGTCAATATTCATCTTCGTGACATTAATTGGGACATGACACATAGCCTGAACTGCATCAGTGTGAAAAAGAATGCCATGCTTATGTGCAATCTCACCTATTTCTCGGACAGGTTCAATTGTTCCGATTTCATTGTTGGCAAACATAACACTTATAAGAATTGTTTTGTCAGTGATGGCATTCTCGACATCTTCTAATGAAACAAATCCCTCGCTGTCAACATCAAGGTAAGTTACCTCGAATCCATTCTTTTCAAGATATGCACATGTATTAAGAATTGCATGATGCTCTATCTTAGTTGTTATTATGTGGTTTCCTTTATCTCTAAGGCCGAATGCAGCAGACTTTAAAGCCCAGTTATCAGACTCGCTTCCACCGCCTGTAAAATATATTTCATTGCTTTTAGCAGCTCCAATACTGTCAGCTATAATTTCCCTTGCATCTTCAATAGCCATCTTGCTTTTCTGGGCAAAATTATATACAGAAGAAGGATTGCCGTAATATTCAGTAAAGAATGGAAGCATTGCAGACACAACCTCTGGTGCGGTTGATGTAGTTGCTGCGTTATCCATATATATAAGTTTTTCCATAATATTGTCCTTATTAATTAAAAAATAATTAAATAATAGTTCCGCCGCCAAGTACATTGTCCCCATCATATAATACAAGCGCCTGACCTGGTGTTACGGCACGAACAGGCTCGTCAAATGTACACTCAAGAGTATTTTCATCAAACATTCTTATAGTACACATAGCACCCTCATGGCTGTAACGGATTTTACCTTTGGCACGCATTTCACCTTCGAGTGAAGGTATCGACATGAAATTAAGGTTGTTGGCGTAAAGCTTAGGTGAGAACACATCTGAATTATCACCGATTACAACCTCGTTGGTTTCAGGGCGTATAGCAACAACAAATGCCGGCTTTCCAAGAGCAAGTCCAAGACCTTTTCTCTGACCAACTGTGTAGTGTATGATACCTTGATGTCTTCCAATTACATTGCCATTGACGTCAATGAAATTACCGGGAACAGAAGTATAGCCTGTTTCACGTGTTATAAAGCCTGCATAGTCATTATCAGGAATAAAGCATATTTCCATACTGTCAGGCTTCTTGGCAACAGTGATACCAATCTTAGATGCAATTTCACGGACCTGATCCTTAGTATAGTCACCAATAGGAAGAAGTGTGTGTGATAACTGATCCTGTGTAAGATTATAAAGGGCGTAGGTCTGGTCTTTCCTGGCAGTTACTGAATTGCATATAGTGTATCTGCCATTAGGAAGCTGGTGGATTCTTGCATAGTGTCCTGTTGCAATGTAATCTGCTCCTATTTCAAGACTTCTCTTAAGAAGAGATTCCCACTTTACATAACGGTTGCAGGCGATACATGGATTAGGTGTACGGCCTTTTTTATATTCATCAACAAAATAGTCGATTACATTACATTTGAACTCATTCTTAAAATTCATTACATAATATGGGATGTCAAGCTGACCTGCAACACGCCTTGCATCATCAACAGCGCTGATACCGCAGCAGCCGTTTTCAGCGGCTTCTGTTGCATCGTCCTGCCATATCTGCATAGTCACACCTATTACATCATAGCCCTGTTCCTTTAATAGATAAGCGGCAACAGAGGAATCAACGCCCCCTGACATGCCGACAACAACTTTTTTCTTCATTACTAATCCTCAATCATTTCTTATAGCTCTTATTTCGTCTGCAAGTGCGCAGATTTCGTTCCAATGCTTCTTAGAATCCTCATCATATACAGCACATATCTTAAATCCACCCTGTCTTGCAGATTCAATGCCGTGAAGAACATCTTCATATACCCATGTATCTTCCGGTTTAAAATGCATTTTTTCAGCGATAAGCTTGTAGCTTTCCGGATTCTTTTTATTATACGGAATGTCATATACTGTAAAAATGTTGTTAAAACAGTCAGCTATTCCAAGACGGTTAAGTGCAGCGTCAACACAGCCTCTGTCAGAGCTTGTAAATATGCACATGCAAGAACCGGCTTCATGCTCACGTCTGATTAATTCAAGCATTCCGTCTTTAGCCGGAATATCTGTGCTGTAGTGTCTTGTCATAATATCCACGGCGGTCTGTCGCATAGTTGCTGCATCGGTGCTTATGCCTAATTCATCACGGAAATAAGCAGAACATTCATCAAGGTCCATTACATAAGTACGCTCGTCAAAGTCGTCAGGTAACTTATCAACATACTGCATGGCGTATTCCTTGGAAACATTTCTCCAGTAAGGCATAGAATCAAGAATAGTTCCGTCCATGTCAAATATGAAATCCCTGTGATAATTAAATACACGGCCAGTCTTTAAGTAAAGCTCTTTCGTAGCAAGTCCAGGATCATCAGCGGCAAATATAGCTGAAACAACAGCAATCCCGTTAACACCAGTGCCTGCAAGCTCACCGCAGTTGTCGTAATCAATACCGCCGATTGCAACGACAGGTATATTAACCGAACCGGCAACCTCAATCAGTCGTTCACGAGGCATGTATACAGCATCCTTCTTGGTACTTGAACCAAATACAGCACCGGTTCCGATATAATCTGCACCAAGACTTTCAGCTTCTTTCGCTTGTTCTACTGTCTTGGCGGTCATGCCGATAATCTTATTATCTCCAAGAATACTTCTTGCAGTCATATAGTCAGTGTCACTCTGTCCGATATGTACTCCGTCAGCATCAGCTTCAAGTGCCGCCTGCACATCATCATCAATAACGAATGGTACTCCATATTTTCGTGCAATTGGCTTAATTGCTTTTGCTTTTGCAACTATTTCATCATGCGATGCATTTTTTTCTCTTAATTGTAAAAATGTTGCTCCATTTTTTAATACATTTTCAACAACATCAATGAGACTGGCTCCGTTAAGCCAGCTTGTATCTGTGATTGCGTATAGACGCAGCTGTTCTTTTCTAATCATAATTAATTCTCCTGAACCAAATTCAATATGTATAATAACACATCTGCCTGTACCTTTGGCATACATTTTTTGACACATTTTAAAAATTTCTATAAAATATTCTGAAAAATGTTGTAACGAAAATCCATTTCGTGCGTCTAACCTATGTAAGACGGAAGGAGGTGACCAGTTCTGAATTACGAGAAATTGTACAATTCCTATTATATGCAGGTGTATTCTTATGTGGTTATTATAGTAAAGAATCAGTCTCTTGCTGAAGAAATCACACAAAATACTTTTTACAAAGCTATGACTGCCAAACGTCCGTATGAGGGCAAGGCGGGTGAGCTCACATGGCTTTGCAGTATTGCTAAGAATCTCGCAATTGATGAATGCAGGAAAAATAAGAAGTTTTCTGAGCTTGATGAGACTTTACCGCAGCAGACGGCTGATTTGGCGGATAAAGTTTCAGATACAGATTCTGCTTTGCAGATTCATATGGTTCTTCATGAACTACCGGAGCCGTATAAAGAGGTATTTCAGTTGAGAGTTTTTGGAGAACTCACATTTGCACAGATTGGAATGGTATTTGGAAAAACTGAGAACTGGGCCAGAGTAACTTATCATAGGGCCAGACTGAAAATAAAAGAAAGGATTGATTAGATATGAGTAATAAAGAATGTGAAATCGTGCAGGACTTACTGCCCCTTTATTATGACAAAGCCTGCAGTGAAGCAAGCTGCAGCTTTGTTGAAAAGCATATGGCAGGCTGTAGTGACTGCCAGAAGATATATAATGAATTACAGGAAAACAACGTTGATGAAGTGCTTGCAAAGGAATCAAAAGGAGTACTTGAAAGACATGCAAAAAAAGAGCGTAATGCAGCATACAAGGCGGGAGTTGTGATTGCAGCAATACTTCTACTGCCAATTGTCATTACATTTATAGTACAGCTTGCAACTGGTATGGGTTTAGGCGTATTTTCGGTTGTTACTGCTTCTATGATGCTTGTTGCAGCACTTACGGTAGTTCCGCTTATGTCTACGAATAACCGTCTGTTAAAATGTATTCTTGCAGGCGTTGCATCACTTATGCTTATATTGTTTTTCGTTGACCGTATGAATGGCGGAGGAAACTTCCTTTTTTGGGCTATACCTACAGTATTTGGTATATCAATAGTGCTGTTTCCGATAGTGATATGTCTTGTGTCACTTCCACCGGTACTTAGTGACAAGAAAGCACTTATAACAATGACATGGGATACATTGTGGCTATTCCTTACAATGTTTATAGTGTATTATCATTCTGGTTTTACAGGTATGAAAGACGGATATACAGTAGCTGTTATACTTATGCTTGGTGTATGGCTTGTATTTCTTGTGATTAGATATCTTCCTGTCCATGGACTGATGAGAGCCGGAATTAGTACGATAATATCTGTATTATGGGTTGTTTTTGCCGATGATTTTCTTGAGTTTATTCTCTACAAAAGGAAGGTGCTTACAATAAGTCATATGAATCTGTCTGATTGGAGCACGACTCTTAGTATTAATGGAAATATATTTTTTATTACTTTAGTGTCTGGCTGTGCAATAGGCTTGGTACTTATAGGTATTGGTGCGTTGCTTATGAGAAAGAAAAATGTTCAGAAGATGAGATAATAATAATCCCTCACAAGGTTGATGCTTTGTGAGGGGATTATAACTATCTTATACTTTTAATATATGCCCTGTAATTCTTAACAAGCAATGGCACTTCCGCAATAAGCATGCCAATCCAGCCTGCAAGATAAGAGAAAGGAAGTGCTTCTATTCCCATGCCTAACGCAAATACAAGTGGAATTGCGGCAAGCACGCGGACACCCATATTGATAAAGCTTGAAAGCAGGGTAATCTTTAAGTCACCGATTCCTCTGAAATATCCCTGAATACCATTAGTGATGGCAGGAAGTATGTACATTACAGAGATAAGCTTAAGGTAGATTACACCGTGTCTTATAACCTCAGTATCCGAAGTGAACAGCTTCATAAGTGGTCTTGCAAATACGAAACATACAAAGAATATGAAGATTCCATATATTATCTCAAGAATAATACCGCCTTTAAAGCCTTTGATTACTCTGTCGTCTCTTCCGGCACCTTTGTTCTGTGCCATCATAGCTGTCATTCCGTGTGCAATATTCTGCTCGGGTGTATATGCATAGTCATCAATTCTGTTTACTACTGCAAATGCAGCTGAAACCGAAACGCCCATAGTGTTAATAATAGCCTGTATTCCTATTTTACCAAGCTGTACAGTAGCCTGCTGCATAGCAGATGCCCAGCCGTAGCTTATAGTTTTCTTAAGCAGTGAGCGGTCAAATACAAGCCACTTTTTGCCAAGACACAGAATCGGTACTTTGAATTTAATATATATCATGCAGAATACACAGCAGAGAGCCTCGCTCACTACAGTTGCAACTGCACATCCGTTGCTGCCGGCTTTCAGGACAACAACAAAGAAAAGGTCACCAAATACATTTAAAACTGCACTTATGATAAGGAAATACAGTGGTGTTGCACTATCTCCCAATGCCCTTAAAGTGCTTGAGAAAAAGTTATAAAGGAATGTGAAGATGAGTCCTAACATGATTATTCTTAAGTACTGGGTTGTAAGTGTCATAATTGATCTGTCAACCTGAACAAGCATAAGAATAGGTCTTGTAAATACTATTGCAATCAGTGTAAGTGCAAGTGAGAATATCATACCTGATATCATAGTTGTACTTATCTGGCGGGAAAGTGTGTCCATTTTCTTACCGCCGAAATAATTACCCATAAGAATACTTGCACCCATACATAATCCGTTAAGGAAAAGAATAATGAGTGTAGTTATTGGATTGCATATTCCAACAGCAGCCAGTGCTTCTTTTCCAACAAATCTTCCGACAATAATAGAGTCAACCGCATTATAAGTAAGCTGAAATATATTTCCTAGTATAAGTGGAATTGTGAATTTAATTAACATAGGCATAATTCTGCCCTGAGTTAAATCTTTTGCCATAATTGATGAAACCTCATGTGTGAATTTCGTAAATGATACTGTCCAAGTGCTTGATTTTAATGCTTATTTTTAAATATGTCAAGAAATATGTTATTTACAATTACAAGCCGCAAATTAAGATAAAAAATTAATAACCTGTAATAACAGTACTTAGTCTGCACTTACGTTCATAATCAAGAGATGTCTCTTGTCTGTGACCAGGGTATATTTTATAATCGCCAATTAAAGTGTTCATCATTTTTTCTATTGATGAAATAAGTAATTTCTCATTTCCGCCAGGTAAAGAAGTTTTACCATGTTTTTCAAACATAATGGTGTCACCAGAGAAAATATTATCATTAACAATGATTGCCATTGAACCGTTTGTATGTCCTGGCATACCTAAGAAAGAAAATGATAACTCATCAAGATTAATTATATCGTCTTCACAAATTAATATATCGGCTTTTACAGCTTTATAAGGTATTTTAACATAAGGTCTTTCATTAATGAGTTCTTCGTCTTCAAGTCGTCCGGCATCAATTTTAGATATAATAACAGGTACATTAAAATATTCTTTCACTTCTTTTAATGCTAAAATATGATCTGTATGACCATGTGTTATAAAAATGTATTTAAGACACAATCCATTTTCTTCAATTGTTTTAATAATTTCAGCAGCATTATCTGCTGGGTCAATCAGAATTGCATTTTTCTTATTCGAAGAAACAATATATACATTTGTGCTGCATGCACCCAATACTAGTTTTGTAATATTCATAATTTCTTTACACACCCCATTTTTATGAGAATATATTTATGTTGATTATATCAATTCTGTGTATATATAAATACTAAAAAAATACATGATGCTAGTTTTGTAATATTCATAATTTCTTTACACACCCCATTTTTATGAGAATATATTTATGTTGATTATATCAATTCTGTGTATATATAAATACTAAAAAAATACATGAT
>QRVH01000079.1 GCA_003458705.1 Eubacterium sp. AF22-9
TGGTGCACCGGTTGCATTGCCAAATGCATAGCCGGGTAGCCAAGTCGGGACGGGATAAACGCTGAAGGCATCTAAGCGTGAAGCCCCCCTCAAGATGAGATATCCCATAGCATAAGCTAGTAAGACCCCTTGAAGACGACGAGGTAGATAGGCAGAAGGTGGAAGTGTGGTGACATATGGAGCTGATCTGTACTAATAGGTCGAGGGCTTAACCAAAAGAAAAGGTTAAGACGGTTTGGATAGAACAAAGAGAGTTATTCTTAAGAGTAATCGGATGAAAGAATTTTAATGTGCAGTTTTGAAAGAGCAATCTAATATGAAATATAATGTATTCAGGCAGGTCGAATGACCTGCTTTTTTGTGCGTTTTCATACTAAATGTGGGTTTGAAAAGAGTAATAATGGATGCTACAATTAGCATAGCTTTGAACTAAGTTAATACATATGAGGGGAGAGAATGTATGTATCAGTGTCCTAATTGTGGCGGACGGTTAATTTTCGATATATCGTCACAGTCGATGTTATGTGAGCATTGTAATACACATTATAATCCATATAAGCTTGGAGAAGGAAATTCGGCTGAAGAAAATAAGGAGTATGATGTTACGGTATTCAAGTGTCCGCAGTGTGGCGGTGAAATTATGAGTACAGATAACACGATTGCTGATTTCTGCAGCTTCTGTGGAGCAGCTACAGTGCTGGAAAGCAGAATTTCCAAAGAACTCCGTCCGGGATATATTATTCCGTTCAGCAAAACCAAGCAGGATTGTAAGAATCAATATAAGAAGATGATGAAGCGTGCATGGTTTGCACCTAAGGAATTAAAAGATGAAAAATATATTGATGGTTTCAGGGGAATCTATATGCCATACTGGGCTTATCATGTATCGCAGAAAGGTCCTGTTGTATTAAGAGGAGAGAAAAGCAAAAGACGGGGAGATTACATTTATACGGACCATTTTGATATTAACGGTGATATGGACTGTCAATATAAGGGAATATCGTTTGATGCGTCATCTTCATTTGATGATAATATAAGTGAGGCGATTGCACCGTATGATGTTAAGAATATGGCGGGATTTACGCCGGCATTTCTTAGCGGGTTTTATGCTGATACGGCAGATGTCGGGTGTGATGTTTATATGAATGATGCAATTGATATGGCTGGTGAGGAGACATATGATTATATAGCCAATAATATCCCGCTTGGAGGGGTATCATTTCGTGAAACAGAAAGTACTATTAAATCCAAATGTAATGCGGTGATTGAGTCTGTTGACAGGACATTGTATCCAGTGTGGTTTCTGTCGTATAGGAACAGGGACAGAGTTGCATATGCAACGGTCAATGGTCAGACTGGAAAAGTATCGGCAGATTTACCGGTTTCTATTGGCAGATATTTTGCTGGGTCGGCACTTCTGGCTGTTCCGATATTTATATTACTTAATATGTTCTTCACATTAAGACCAAAGGTAACACTTAATGTTGCAGCTGTAATAGCACTGATTACAATAATATTGTATGTGTTTGAACTGGGGAAAATAAAGAGACGGGACCAGAAGCTTGATGACAGAGGCTCATGGGAAGAATCAAAGCTTTCCAGCCGCAGATATAAAGCCGGAACAGATAATGATAATCTGGCAAAACAGATGTCTGATGGCAGAAATAATGCAAGGATTAAAAGAGTAAGTAAGAAAGAAAAAAATAAGATGGCACCATTGCTGAAGGGTGTTGTTATATTTGCAATATGCATGGTTGCAATTCCTAATTTTATGTTTGCTTTTTCTATATTTAGTGCAGTATTTTCAGTGGGTTCCTCTTTTTTCGTCAGTGCGGCGTGTTTTGCTATAGGCGTTATTATTACGCTTGGTAATTGCAAGACATATAAAGAAGTATCAGGAGGAAAAAATGTGCCGGGAAGTGTAGGCGCACTTGTAGCATTGGCTGTTTCAACACTGATTCTGCTTATTAATCCGGTATCTGACCTTTTTTATTATGGTGCAGTTATATTTGTGCTTGCTTCGTTGATGTTTACACTTGTTGAGCTTATTAAGTACTACAATGTGCTTGCAACAAGAAGACTGCCACAGTTTGATAATTATAAGGGAGGTAATGATAATGCGTAGGAAAATAACATTTTTACTGACCTTTCTTGTAGCAGTTCTAATTATCGCATTGGCAGGAGGCAGAGTATACGCTGATACAGGCTATGAGGTTGAAGATTATACTAATCAGGATTTCTGTTATGTTAATCAGGATACAGGCTATGAAGCAGTGATTGTTGATGATGCATTTCTTTTATCAGTTGCTGAGAAGAGCATGCTCCTTGAGAAGATGAAATTAATTACCACTTATGGTAATGTTATGTTTAACTCTATAAGCTATAACAGCACTTCGACAGAGAGTTATATTAAGTCTTTGTACAGAGAAAAATATGGCTCTGAGAGCGGAACGATATTCGTTATTGATATGGATAACAGAAATATATGGATACATAGTAATGGTGCTATTAACAGGACAATTAATAAGGCATATGCAGAAACAATTACTGACAATGTGTATACTTATGCATCTGATGCAGACTATTATATATGTGCGATGAAGGTGTATGAGCAGGAATATACGCTGCTTCAGGGAAGAAAGATTGCACAGCCAATGAAATATATAAGTAATGCATTGCTTGCGGTTGTTATTGCAGTTGTCATTAATTATATAATTGTGCGTGTGTACTCTTCAAAGAGGAAGGCATCAACAAAGAGCCTTATGAATGGATTGTTTGAGTACAGGGCATTTAATAATTGTAATGTTGTATTTACACATCAGACAAAAACATATTCTCCACGAGAATCAAGTTCTGGCGGTTCGTCAGGCGGAGGTGGCGGAGGCGGCTCATCCGGCGGTGGTGGAGGAAGCGGCGGTGGCCACAGCTTCTAACAGGAAGTGGAATCAGTTACAGACCTGAAAACAGCTTATATTTATCAAAAGACAGAGAAACCTTTTTGAGTTTTCTCTGTCTTTTTTTAGTGAAACAGTTTACAATACATTTATATCAAAATGCAGTGAGGAACTTATAATGAACAGAATTCTGATTGTTGAAGATGATAAAGATATAAGCAGGGAGCTTAAGGAACTGCTGGAAAATTCAGGGTATGAAGCGGTTGTACTGACTGATTTTAAAAATGCATGTGACAGTATTATTGCTGCAGAGCCTGATCTGGTACTGCTTGATATCAATATTCCGTATATGAATGGGGAAATGCTTTTACAGCAGTTAAGGAGTAAATCAGATGTGCCGGTAATTATGGTTACAAGCAGGGATTCCGAGGCTGACGAGGTGCTTTCCATGAGTTATGGGGCAGACGATTATATAACCAAGCCATACAATCCTACAATACTGCTCTTAAGAATTAATGCAGTATTTAAGAGGATTGGCGCGAAGTCAGATAATACAACAGCTTACCGTGGAATGGAAATTCTGCCACACAAGGGTGTTATTAAGTATAAGGATGATGAGATAACTCTTACTAAAAATGAAATGACAATATTCATGTATCTGTTATCACACAGGGAGCATATAGTTTCAAGAGATGAGCTTATGACTGAGCTGTGGAACAATGAGGAGTATCTTAATGACAATGCACTGACTGTGAATATAAGCAGATTAAGAGGCAGATTTAAAGATATTGGTCTAGAAGATGTTATTGAGACAAGAAAGGGACAGGGATATATTCTCGTATGAAGTCAGGAAAATATATTAAAGACAGACTGTATTCAGTGTGCATATTTGTGGCAATGCTTATCATAAGCGTACTTATGATGGCGGCATTCAAGGTGTCTGTCCAGTTGATAATTGCAGAAATATTTATAATGATAATATGCTATATTGCAGTTGTGCTGGCAGATTATTACCACAGAAAGAAGTTCTATGACGAACTGGAGGCTAACATAGCTGCACTTGAAGAAAAATATCTTATTACAGAGACACTTGTCAGGCCAGCTTTCTATGAAGGGCAGATTTTCTATGATTCTGTGAGTGACATAGACAGGTCGATGACGGAGAATGTTAAACGATACAGGCTGGGAATGGAGCAGTTCAAAGAGTATGTTGAAATGTGGATTCATGAGATAAAGCTACCGATAGCCTCACTTACACTCATGCTTCATAATAACATGGATAAATGTGATAAAGAATTTGCGGACAGGATGAATACGCAGATTCGCAGAATCAATAACTATATTGAGCAGATTCTTTATTATGTGAGAAGCGAAAATTCAGAAAAAGACTATATAATTAACGATGCCAGACTGTCTAAGATTATAAGTAATGTAGCATTAAAGAATAAGGATGATCTGCTTGAAAATGATATCACATTTGAAGTGAGCAATGCAGACAGGATTGTTCTTACAGATGCAAAGTGGATGGAATTCATGCTTAACCAGATAGTGAATAACAGCATAAAGTACAAGGATAAAACAAAGGCAGAGTCGTATATAA
Organism: Eubacterium sp. AF22-9; assembly: GCA_003458705.1. GTDB lineage: Bacteria > Bacillota > Clostridia > Lachnospirales > Lachnospiraceae > Lachnospira. Next base: position 4,495 of record QRVH01000079.1, read on the forward strand.
AGATGTCGGCAGCAGAGGATAAAAAATGTGTTGTCCTTGAAATACTGGATAATGGAATTGGCATAAATGCGTCAGATTTGCCGAGAGTTTTTGACAAATCATTTACAGGGGAGAATGGAAGAGAGTTCTCCAAGGCGACAGGAATGGGACTTTATATTGTAAAGAAGCTGTGTGACAAGTTAGGACATGCCATAACCATTGAGTCGGTAAAGGGCGAATATACACGGGTGAAGATTACATTTTATAAGAATGATTTCTATAAGGAGATAACAGACAGCAATGAAAGTGGCAGTATGTGATGACAACAGAGAGTTCTGTGAGAAGGAACGGACGACTATAAAAGATGTATTTAAGCAGTATTTTCAGGGAGAAGATTGTCAGGTGGATATCTACAATGACGGTCAGACAATTATTAGTAATTATTCAGACAATGCTTATGATATGGTATTTCTTGACCTTGAACTGGGCGATGAGAATGGATTTGATATTGCGGAACAGATAGTATTAATGAATAATGACGCAATTATAATATTTGTTACATCTCATGAGAATCTGGTTTATGAAGCATTCAGATTCAGACCGCTTGGGTATATAGTTAAAGACAGATTTGACCGTGAATTTACAAGAATGATGGTAAAGATAGTTGATAAACTGATAAAGATGAGGCAGGTAATAGAACTGGGTGGAGAGAAATTCTATGTTGACAGGGTTGTTTCAATTGCAACGCAGAAAAGGAAGATATGCGTCAAAAGTCTTAAAGGAGAAATATTATTGGCAGATTCATATACCAGGCATGTTGCAGAACTTGAAAAATATGGATTTGTGCAGTCAAGCAAGGGCGTGCTTATTAATATGAAATATATTAAGAGCATTGATGAAGATAACGATGTATTTGTGATGTATAATAACGAGCGTGTTCCTATAAGCAGGCGCAGGAAGAAAGATGTCATAGAAGAATACAGAAAATTCATGTTTGATAATAACAGGTAGGAAACAGGTATGATGGATATAATTAATATAGTGCTTACATGTGTATTCCTGTGTGTAATGAATACAGGTGTAATATTTATTATGGACAAGATAAGGAAGCTGACGGGAGATAATATAATACATGTGATTAAGATGGTTCTGTTAGTGGGTGCAGGGGCAGCAGTCTATATAATGACATATTATGGAATTAATCAATGGGTGATAATGGAACTAATGATTATCATTGCCATTCTGATTGTGCAGTATATAGAACAGATAACAATTAAGGTAATACTGGAAATATCACTGATAAATTGTATCGGAATAGCCATATTATCTGCTAATCAGGTTGATATAATAGCAATATGTATCGTATATCTGATTGTGGAATTATATATGTTTGTAGTCTATCTGTCTGCAATAATTATAAAATACAGGGAATTGGATAATCTGGAAATGATGTTCATACAGATATGTGTAAGTTCAGTGATGGCGGGATTATTCTTTAGAACAGGCATATATGACACATATAATTATGGGGTAGAGACCGCTGGAATATTAATTGTGACAGTTTTAACATTTGAAATAATCGGACATTGGATGCAGGACTTTTTTAACAGGACTGAGGAGATTAATAAAAGAACGGAATATGCTAACGAACAGTTTGAGGTTGAACGTGTCCAGAAAATGTATGAAGAAAGCAGAAAGTTAAGACACGACCTTAAGCAGTGCCTGACTTCTGCAATTGGTTATATGGATGACAACAATTATGATAAGGCAGAAGATTTCTTAAAGAATATTATGAGTGAGAAAATCAATTCATATGCTTATAGAAAATACTGTGATAATAGAACGCTCAACTATATTCTTAATGATAAGAATGATAAATGTGAAAAGCAGAATATAGCATTTACATGTATGGTACTTGGTCAGGTTGGACTGATTGATGATATAGATATGTGTATTCTTGCCGGAAATATAATTGATAATGCCATTGAGGCAGCAGCAAAATGCAGTGATCCGTATGTCAATGTTGAGATAACAAGCAGGGGTGGAATATTCATGGATGTGGAGAATCCTGTTAAAGAAACATTTCTTAACAGAAAGAATCCGTTCCTGACTACTAAGCTTGATAAGAATAATCATGGAATTGGTACGAAGAGCATAAGGGATATTGTTGCCAAATATAATGGGGAAATCAGGTATGAGGAAAAGGATGGAAAAGTAACATGTCATATATTCCTTTCAACCAAATATGTTAAGAAAGATAAAGAATAATTACCACTCGTGCAGAAAAACGACCGCTTGTGCATATGCTCTTGAAAAGAAGTGAATAGGGAATTACATTAAGACTGTACGTTGATGAAATTCAATGTACAGTCTTTTTAGTATAAGGAGCAGATATGAAGAAGAAAATAAAAAGTGCAGTAATAAGTATAGTAGTTATAGCAGTATTATTATTGGCAATTCTAATAGGGGTTAAGAATGGTACACTAGATAAGCTGACAAAAGAAATGCCGACACTTGCAACAAAACAGGAAGAGACAGAAAAGTCAACAGAAAATGTAAAAAATGATTCTACAGAAAGTAAACCTTATCAAGGAATAGAAGTCGCTGGATATGGGGAAGAGTTTGAAATAAGGAGAGAAATATCTGTAGATCGTAAGTACAATGAAAACGATAGGACTACATATAATGTATACCATGTAAGAGTTAAAGATTGTAGAATATCAAGACAGTGTGATTTTGATATAAATAGGATTGATTATGGATTGACAAATAAAAAAGTACAATGAAAACGATAGGACTACATATAATGTATACCATGTAAGAGTTAAAGATTGTAGAATATCAAGACAGTGTGATTTTGATATAAATAGGATTGATTATGGAT
>QRVH01000008.1 GCA_003458705.1 Eubacterium sp. AF22-9
TTATGGTGTATTTTTGTATATTTTTGCTATAATAAAAAAATGGGGGTGGAAAACATATGATGAATAAAAGGAAATTATGTATTTTTGTATATTTTTGCTATAATAAAAAAATGGGGGTGGAAAACATATGATGAATAAAAGGAAATTATGTATAATAATAGTTATAGCTATAATTGTAACAGGATTAGCTGTTACATTTGCAGTATTATCAAAATCAGGGAAACATAAAGAAAGTGTTAATGCAGAAAGTACGGTGAATAATGAGAAACAGACTGATTCTGTGACAGAGGCAGCTAAGGCAGATGAAAGAAAACAGGTACAGACATCTGTAACAATGCAGTTTAAGCAGTCTAATTCGTGGGAGGGCAATGGCAGATTCTATGCACAGTACGACCTTGTTATTGATAATAAAGAGGCGGTAAAGATATCGGATTGGACATTTAAGCTTAATACAATAAGTAATACAACTTTAGAGCAATGTTGGAACTGTACAGTTGATACATCTGATTCAGAGTGGAGTGTCGTGCCGGTTGATTATAATAAGATAATTGAGAGTCAGGCACAGATGAATAATGTGGGCTTTATTATCAGTTTCGCGTCTAAGGAGGAGTTTACGAAATATACACTTGATTTCATGCTTGACACAGGTAAGGGGATAGTTCTTGCCAGTGATGGAAAAGCATATAAAGCTGGTGAAGAAGCTGCAGATTCAAGTGAAGAATCAACAATAGCACAGGAAGATACGAAGCAATCAGATGAGAACACAGCACAGACGGGCGGAAGTGACTCTGGAAATGATTCGGGAAATAACTCTTATACAGGAAGCAATGCAGGCATAGTCACAACAGTTCCAACAGGAAGACTTCAGGTATCTGGCACGAAATTAACTGATGAATCAGGTAACATTATCCAGCTAAGAGGGGTAAGTACACACGGAATATCATGGTTTCCAGACTATGTTAATTATGATGCATTTGCAACCTTAAGGGACGATTGGGGTGCAAATGTAGTGAGAATTGCTATGTACCCTGAAGAATATAATGGATATCTTTCAGGTGGAGATAAAGCGGCATTAAGGCAGATTATTGATAACGGTGTTAATTATGCAACACAGCTTGGAATGTATGTAATCATAGACTGGCATGTGCTTAATTATGCACCATCAAGACATACTCAGGAGGCATGTGATTTCTTTGCAGAAATGGCATCTAAGTATTCAGGTCACGACAATGTAATATATGAAATATGTAATGAACCTGTAGGTGCAGACTGGAATTCAGACATTAAGCCATATGCTGAGACTGTAATAGGCACAATAAGACAATTCGACGATCATTCACTTATACTTGTAGGAACTAATACATGGTCACAGGATGTTGACAGCGTTGTCGGCAATACGCTTGATGATGGAAATGTTATGTATGTGGCACATTTTTATGCAGGAACACATAAAGAAAATATAAGAAATAAGATAAGCACAGCACTTAATGCCGGAGTTCCAGTGTTTATCAGCGAATGTAGTATATGTGACGCATCAGGCAATGGTGGAATAGATTATGCATCTGCTAACGAGTGGCTTGACTTCATGAACAGCAATCAGCTGAGTTTTATTGCATGGAGTCTCAGTAATAAGGCAGAGACATCAGCACTTATATCATCTGGCTGCAGTGCCAGGAGCGGCTGGAGTGATGGTGATTTGTCTGAGACGGGAAGATGGTTTAAGAGTGCGATATCGGGAAGGTGATAGTTATGAAAAACCGTATTTTAACATACAGAAAATACATAGATTCATTATTACAGTCAGATAAGGACTGCGACTGGAAATACATTAAACAGGAGCATCTTACACAGGTGGCATTCTTTCAGCATGAAAGGCTTGTACACTTGATTGTAACCATAACATTTGCAATATTGGAGCTGCTGACAGTGTGCGCATATGTGATAGTAGGGGCAATTGACTCTGCATTAAGTATGCCACTGCTTGTGCTTGCGATTGCAATACTTATCCTTCTTGTTCCATACATCAAGCATTATTATCTGCTTGAAAACGAGGTGCAGAAAATGTATAAGCAGTATGACAGGATATGTGAAAAGGAACGGAAATTATGATAGCTGTTGTTGAAGATGAGAATGAATTATGTGAAAGCCTTAAAATGCTGCTGACTGAGAAGGGGTATGAGATAGTTACTGCCAGAAGCTGCGATGAAGTGGATAAATATATTGGCAATCCACAGATTGATATGTTTCTGTTAGATGTCAAGCTGCCTGATGGAAATGGATTTGACATATGCAGGAAGATAAGAAAATCAAGCGAAGTGCCAGTTATATTCTTAACCTCATGTGATAATGAGGAAGAGATAGTTACAGGGCTTGATATAGGCGCAGATGATTATATAACAAAGCCGTTTTATACTAAGGAACTGCTTTCAAGAATAAGTGCCAACTTAAGAAGAAGCAAGTTTAATGCAGGCAATATCTATAAGAAAGGTGATATTGTCGTTGATTTTGACAGATATAAGATAAGCCGTAATGGTGATGAACTAAATATATCGACTAATGAATTCGATATTGTAAGAATACTTATAGAGAATAAAGGCAGAGTCGTAAGGCGTGATGCTATATATGAGAAAATATGGGATATTCACGGTAATTTCGTTGAATATAACACACTTACCGTTGCGATGAGCAGAATAAAAGCAAAGCTTGGAACATATGGTGAGAAGCATCAGCAATACATTGAGACTATAAGAAATGTGGGCTACAGGTGGATTGACTAATAACTTTCAGGGGGATTTATGGATAATATGGTTAAGAAGAAACTGTCTGCATTCAGGAAAAGACAGACTGTTTTCGTTGTTATATATGGATTGATTAATGCGGCTGTTATAGCCGGAATTATAGTGTATTACAGGCTTAAAGAGCAGGCATTGGCTGGTGCATTGTATTTACATGATAATGCATATGGTGAAACATTTGTACGAAAAATGTTTTCATCAGGGATAACGGATAACAATATCAGAGCGGGTAGAACAGCCATGGAAAGTGCCGGATACGGCAGCCATGGCTTTTCGTATGTGAGCAGAATTAATGGAGAAATGTATGCTTTAATAGCAATAACAGCAGTCCTTTTAATTGCACTCGGTTCAGAATTATATAACTGCTACAGACTTGGACATAAGGGTTTTGTAAAGAAAGTGTGCGATGTATATGCAGATAACGAGAGGCTTTCTAAGCAGTTAGAGAACGAACACATTTATAATAAAGAGCAGCACAGGAAGATGCAGGATTTCATTGAGAATATAGCACATCAGATTAAGACACCGCTGGCTATCATAACTATGAAGCTGGAAATGCTTGAGGAAAAATGTGATGACAGTTCGCAGCGTAAAGAGATAGCTGATTGTACTGGTAATGCATTTAGAATCAAAACTTTTATAAAGAAGCTGCTTGATATAAGCCGCTTTGAGGCAGGAAAGGTTGTCATGACAAGTGATGAGGTTGATGTTGCGGCAATACTTCAGGAAAGCATTAACAGCAGTGTAGTCGACAGAAATAGAATTGTTATGGATTATGGCAATGAAAAATTATGTATGTACGCAGATGAAGGCTGGATTGTTGAGTGTTTTATAAATCTTCTCGACAACTGTGCGGAATATTTAGCAGATGACAATACTAAGGTATATGTTGATGTAACAAGAAAGAATGATGACTGCGTAGTTACGATTGCTGATAATGGCAAAGGATTAAGTACAGAGCAGTTTAACAGTATATTTAACAGATTTGAAACTAATGGCAGTGCGGCGGATTTTAAGGCGGGTATAGGACTTAATCTGTCAAAGCTTATTGTGCAGGCACATCATGGAAGCATAAAGGCTGGTAACAGTGAAAAATATGGTGGAGCTGAATTCGTTGTGACACTCCCGATGTACAGATTAAAAACAAAATATCAGTCCATGTAAGCTGGATGTAAGTTTTACAAGATATAATTATCCCAGATAGAAATCAGGGATGAGAGGGGGATGCATATGGACATAATATTAAGCGCAAAAGGTATATCTAAAACTTACACAGCAGGACAGGTAAAGATTAATGCGCTGAACCAGTGTGATATTGAAGTAAGAAAGGGCGAATTTACTGCAATTGTCGGAAAGAGTGGTTCAGGCAAGTCAACACTGTTAAGAATTCTTGGAACTATAGACAAGCCAGATGAGGGAAAGGTGTACATAGAAGGAAAAGAGATTGATAATCTTAAGAATTCAGAACTGGCAAAATTCAGACGCACGCATATTGGGTTCATATATCAGGATTATAAGCTGATTCCTGAATATACAGCATATGAAAATATAATACTTCCGTTAATTCTTGACGGTGAGGAAGCTGATGAGGAGGAAGTCACTGAATTAATGGAATCACTTGGCATAGATTACTGTAAGGATAAATTTCCTGCACAGATGTCAGGTGGTGAACAGCAGAGAGTTGCAATCGCAAGGGCACTGATTACACATCCGTCAGTTATATTCGCTGATGAGCCGACCGGAAATCTTGACGCGGCGAGTGCAGAAACAGTTGCCCAAATGCTTACTCTGGCGGCGTCTAAGTATCAGCAGACTATTGTTATGGTTACACATGACAGGCAGATGGCAGAATATGCAGACCGCATACTCACAATCACAGATGGAAATGTGACAGGGGGTGTGGGGGTATGAACAGTGAACTTATAGCATTGACATTTAAGGGACTTCGCAGGAGATTAAAAAGTATTTTAAGATCCATGGTATTAGTAGTGCTCGCATTTACATTTGTTACAGGGGTACTGTTATTGCAGGAAAATATGTCAAACTGGCAGAAGGCTGATAATAAAAAGCATTTTGGAGACTGGTTTGTAATGTACAGGTCTAAACAGCCTCGGGAAAACGAAAGTATTAAAAATCATCCTTATACCGGAAATGTGTACACTGCAAAAACTGTGACAAGCGTAAAGGATAGAACCAATTCATCAGATATTATGATTGGTACAATGTCAGATGGCTTTATCAGTATGGGCAGTATAGAACTTGAAAAAGGGAAGATGCCGGATAATGACAATGAGGCAGCAATAGACAGGAATTCTCTTATCAGGCTTGGGCAGGGCACAGACATTGGAGATAATATAACACTCAATGATAAAGAATATACGCTGTGCGGAATAATGAACAGCTATACAAATGTATGGAATGATGGTAAAAAGCTTCCGGGAATTATTGTTACGGAAAATGAGGCAGACAATATTGCGACGGATGAAACATACATATATGCATATTCATTACAAAGTTTCTTAGATGAACAGGATTATAGCAGTATAGCTGAGAATTTAAGAAAAGAATCAGGGCTCAGGTTTAATTTTACATATAATAGTAATGTGTATGATTATAAGCCGTGGGGACATGCAAAAGTTAATAATTATATTTATGTATTTATTATGCTTGTTGGAATAACGATAATATCATATCAGATTACAATGTATAATAAGACAAGAAAAAAATGTCCGATTTATTCAAAGATGCCTTGGAGCTGATAAAGGACAGATAATTTTTATGACATTAACAGAGAATATATTTATACTTTTAATTTCGGCAGTCATTGGTTTTGGTATAGCTTCTGGAACAGGATATGTCATACAGGCTTTAATAAAATATTTTAAAAATGTGTCATTTTTCTCAATAGGACAATATACCCTGATAAGGATTATTCTGACACTTGTAATTGCAGTGGCAGTCAGTTTTCTGGCGGGTATTATTACGGACAGATTAAGCAGCCTGAACAGAAAAAAACAGACATACAATTTTAAAAATGTTATGACAGAAAAAACATTTGTTAAAACTACTGCGAAAAGATTTAAGTGGTCTGATGGCTGTTTCCAGAATATAGTAATAAGAGTGTTTTCTCTGGCAATGGCTGTTATTACTGTTGTATGTGCCGTTAATTGTATCATTGCATACAGAGAGTACTTAAGGATAACGGATAAACCTGATATTGTTGGTTATGCGGTAAAAGAGACTCCCCGTTCATATACAGTTTATTATGATTACACAGCCAGTCTTGTGAAAAAAGGAGATGTGTATACTGCAGAGCAGATAGAGAAAAAAATACCTGATACATGGGAGTATTCTCCATTTCAGAATCATTCAATATCAGAATATTATTTTAATGATGTTAAATTTGGTGACAGCTGCATGTACAGGAATATAAGTGATGATGTTTTGAATTATCTTAAAAATATAGATGGCGTAGATGATATAACCATGGGATATTACGAAACAGCAAGAACATTTACATGGACAGGTATCAATACTGATAATGTTGGAAATGGTGTATCATTGGCAAGATCATTAAAGTCAGGTGGTGCAGATAAAAAATATATTTTTGCTGCCGGATATGTGGAACCGGAGGAGGACATATATAATTCTCTTAATGATTATGCTGGGGAAAATCTGGATTATGATGGATTCAAAGAAGGTTCAGAAGTTGTTGTATTTCTGGATGTAAATAATTCCGGGGTATATGATGACAGCATGAAGGATGGTGTTACTCTTAAACTTCATAATTATGAAATGGTTTTAGAAAGAAATGACAGTTACGAATCAGGCGATGAATATATCAATGCCTATAGTAAATTGCTTGAGGAGACAATTGATGGATATGAAGGCCAGACAGATACACAATCAATAAAAGATTATATATGTAAAAATATAACTGACCAGCAGATAACAGAAATTTTAGATGTATATGCTGAGACACATGATAATGCCTATATTATGAATATATATAATCGGTATAAAGCTGGGGATATAAGTAAAGAACAATTGCTGGATGCTTCAGGTTCAGATGAGTATTACAGTGGTGTCTGGAGGTCAATTATTTCACAGGAGTGGTGGTATAGCCAGTATGGATTTTACACATATCTTGTACCAGCAGCCAGTACTAAGGTGGTTAAAGTAGTAAAGGTGACTGATGAAATAAAAGAAAAATTCAAGTACATAATACCTGAATTTGGCCAGTATACAGTAATTGGTTCAACGCAGCTTTTGCAGAATGCATTGGACAGCCAGAATGAACTTATTAAAAAATACCTGTTTCTTGATGAGCTGCCTGATTATATGAAATTAAAGATGAATCCTAACCGGATTAATATAAAATATAATCTTGGCTCATCTGTAATGGCAACAGATAATGTTGTTTCTTCATATCTTGGTTCAGCCGGATTTGCGTATACATCATATTCAGATGAAAATAACCAGATGAGACAGAAGACAATAGAAGCATTGATGACATATGGAATTACAGGAATTGCTGCAATTGTAATATATCTTATGGTAAGTACAATCATTCTGAAGGGAAGGCTGGAAAGGTATACAGAAAGGATTAAACTTCTTATCAATACAGGAGCAGAAAGAGATAAAATTGTAAAAATATGCATGTATGAATGTATCAGGCAATCGATGTGGTTTATAGTGTTGATGCCGTTAGATCTTCTGATATGTCTGGTAATGGTAAGAAGATTTGTAAAACAATTATAACAATTGAGGCGCGGAATTTTCCGCGCCTTATGTTTTTAATTCGGATACTGTGAAGTAATTCCAAAGTACTCTTCAAGAGATAACCAGTCGCCATTGTTATATAACTTAGTTGCAAGGTCAACACCTACATAACGAAGATGCCATGATTCATACTGATATCCGGTAGCAGAATCTTTGCCTTTAGGGAAGCGGATACAGAAGCCGTATTTGTAGCAGTTATCATTAACCCACTTGCCTTCGTTAGTGTACTGGAAGCTGTCCTCAATAGTGTTAAGGTCAAAGCATAAACCAGTCTGATGTTCAGAGTTGCCAGGTCTTGATGAATATGTGTCTGCTACAGCAGCACCATCACTTTTAACATATCTGTTATATACATTAACCTGATAATTATATGAACGGTATCCACTGGCAATATATATATTAAGACCTTTAGCAGTTGCATCCTTTAACATAGTGTTCCATGCACTCATAAGAGTCTTGTCAAGACATGTTGAGCTTCTGTCTGCATTAACAGGCTGGTCAGGATTAGTGGGAATGAAATCCTGAGGAAGAGCATATGTCTTATTGGCAATAAGTACTCCGTCAATATAAGTTGCTCCATTAATTTCCTGAATCTGGAAGCCTTTAGAAGTAGTACCTTTGGAAACTGTATTACCAGATGGAACTACAGGAGGGGCGAATTCAGAACTGTCAGATGAAGCAGGGACTGATGTTGCATTTGCTGTTGTAGCTGATGAATTATCAGCGTTGGTTGAAGCAGGTTCTTCGACTGAACTTTCATTTTCTTTGGTCTGTGTTGATTCTTCAACCTTGGCAGTTGTAGATTCCTCATTCTTATCTGTTTTCTTGGATTTAGAACAGCCTTTCATGGAAACAGATATTATTACAATAATAATGATAAGTAAAGCAGCCGCTGCACAGGCGAGAATAATACGGTTTCTTCTTACCTGACGCTGTCTGCGTGTCAATCGTCTTTTAGTCATGATGAATTAATTCCTTTCAATTAAATTATTCAAAAGTAATTATTGCATTGTTTACTGGATATTTCAAGGATAAATGTGTTAATATGTTTACTATATTGATATGTGAAAAGAAAGGGTAGATATGTATACTAAAGAACAGTTAAAGAAGCAGTTAGAGAATATGTGCTTAACAGGTGATGAGACGATTCTTATTCATTCATCAATGAAATCTATCGGTGAAGTTGAAGGTGGGGCAGATACAGTACTTGATGCATGGATTGAATATTTCGGACATGGACTTTTACTTCTTCCAACACATACATGGAAGAATATAAATGCGGACTCACCGGTATATAATCCTAAAGAAACACCATCATGTGTCGGACTGCTTACTAATATGTTTCTTAAAAGAGACGGAGTAATAAGGTCACTACATCCTACACACAGCATGGCAGGAATTGGAAAGAAAGCGGCAGAATATCTTGCAGGGGAGGAGAACAACAATACGCCGTGTACACCCGGCGGCTGTTATGACAGGTTAAGAAGCTGTGGAGGAAAAGTTCTGCTTGTTGGAGTAGGACATGAGCGCAATACATTTATTCATAGTGTTGAAGAGGTACTTAATGTACCACACAGATTATCAGATAAGCCGATGAAGTTACAGATTGTAATGCCTGATGGAAGCATTAAGGATTCATATATGAGAAAGCATTACAACGCAGACCAGCCTCACATATCAGAGGATTTCGTTAAGCTTAATCAGGCATTTCTTGACTGTAAGGCTGTGCGTGAAGTGACATTTGGTGACGCAGAGTGTCTTTTGTGTGATGCACAGGCGGTGTTTGAAGTTGTAAGGCATGTCATTGCACCAGACCCTGAATGTATTGTGACGAGCAGTTCAATTCCAAAGGAGCGTTGGGAAGCACTTGTTAAGTAAATATACATAAAAACAGGGGCGGCAGACCAATCGGTCTGTCGCCCCAATTCCGTTATATGGAATATTATCTTATACCAAAGATAAGGTAAAGTAGATTGTAGTTGTAGAACATTACTGCTGCAACAAGTGAAACAGTAGACATAATCTTGATAAGGATATCAAGAGATGGTCCTACAGTATCCTTTAATGGATCACCTACAGTATCACCAACAACGGCTGCGTCATGTGCAGGAGAGCCTTTGCCCTGTCCTTCAATAGCACCTGACTCAATGTACTTCTTACCGTTATCCCATGCACCACCAGCGTTACCTGTAAAGATAGCAAGCATGATAGCTGAAAGAGTAGCACCGATAAGAAGTCCTCCTACGAAGTAAGGTCCGAAAAGGAATCCGGCAATTACAGGGAAGATGATAGAGATGATAGCAGGCATACGCATTTCTTTTAATGCACCCTGAGATGATATCTCAATACATGTCTTGTAGTCTGGTTTAGCCTTTCCTTCAAGGATACCAGGAATTTCTTTAAACTGTCTTCTTACCTCTTCAACCATCTTACGGGCAGCATTGGCAACGGCTTCAATAAGCATACCTGAGAACAGATATGGAAGAGCACCACCAACTAAAGCGCCGGCAAGAATAAGCGGGTTAGTGAAGTTAAGGTTAAGGCTGCTTCCCTCTGGCTGGAATGCATAAAGGAAACTAACCATAAGTGAAAGTGCTGCAAGTGAAGCTGAACCGATAGCGAAGCCTTTACCGATGGCAGCGGTTGTGTTACCAACTGAATCAAGCTTATCAGTAATTTCTCTTACTTCAGGTTCAAGCTCTGACATCTCTGCAATACCACCGGCATTATCAGAGATTGGTCCATAAGTATCAACAGAAACAGTTGCTGATACGAATGAAAGCATACCAACGGCAGCCATGGCGATACCAAACATGCCTGAAACTGCGTATGATACATAAGTTGTAATACCTAAAACAATAAGTGGATACATACAAGACTTCATACCAACTGAAAGACCCTGTGTAATAGTTAAAGCTGCACCTTCCTTTGAAGCCTGTGCAATTGTCTGTGTTGGCTTGTAATCATAACTTGTATAGTATTCTGCGATACCACCGATGATAACACCACTCACTACGCCAAGTGAAGCAGCAATCCAAGGTGATATGAAACCAATGTTAAATCCTGCAACCTTAAGAATATCTGCATTCTCGCCATTGAATAACAGATATGTAGCAACGAATCCGCCGATAATTGTAATTCCGGCAGCACTCCATGTTGAGATATTAAGATCTCTGTGAGGATTATCAGAACCCTTCTTTAAGAGAACATAAGCGATACCAAGAATAGATGCGATAAGTCCGATTGCAGCGAATACAAGTGGGAAATACATCATCTTAGAGAGCATTTCGTCTGAAACTTCAAGGTTATTAGCTACATTTGAAAGGTAAAGACTTACTGCAAGAATAATTGCTGAAGATATAGCTCCAACAAATGATTCAAGAAGGTCAGAACCAAGTCCGGCAACATCACCTACATTATCACCAACGTTATCTGCGATAGTGGCAGGATTTCTTGGATCATCTTCAGGAATGTGTGCTTCTGTCTTACCAACAAGGTCAGCTCCCATATCAGCTGCCTTAGTATATATACCGCCACCAACACGGTTAAACATAGCAACAATAGAGCAGCCAAGTGCGTAGCATGAAAGACACTGTGTGAATACATGAGCACCTCGGAGCGCCTCAATGTCAAGCATGTTAAGACCAAATCCGAATATGATGTATACAAGGAAAAGTCCTAAAAGAGCGAAACCGCCAACGCAGAGACCCATAACTGAGCCGCCTTTTAAAGCTACTTTAAGTGTTGAACCAATGTTCTTAGTGTTGCGGGCTGTATTAGAAACTCTTACATTAGCGTAAGTAGCGATCTTCATACCTACCCAGCCTGCTGATGCACTCATGATAACACCAATCATGAAACATACAGATGGCTCCCAGCTGAATTCTCCATACTGGACAGTGAATATAGCTGCAAATGCGATTGCAATAATAACAACTACTACTGCAATAATCTTATACTCGTATGTAATAAATGCGTTAGCACCAACTCTTATGGCTGCTGCGATTTCTTTCATACGGTCTGTTCCTTCATCAAGTTTCTTAACACCGATGAAGTTGAATGCTGCATAGCCGAGCGCAAGCAGGGCTGCAACGATGACTAGAATTAATAAAGCTTCCATGTTTTTCTCCTCGTTAAAAAATTATGTCCGTTACGCGTGCCTGTAGAGATAATAATATGGCGTCATTTATTATCATACTTCAAAACACCAACTTGTTAAAGTTTACTAAAAAACATTATGAAAGTCAAATAAAATTATGCACATTCACTATATAATTATGTTAAATTATTTAATGAAAGCGATAGGGGCACAATTGCTTAATTATTAAGAATAAGATATAATTAATGCTTAAATAAGGCACTATATATAAAATTAATTGAAAGGATAGTTTACCCTATGAAAATGAAATTAAGAAAATTAATGCAGCAGGCTGCCTCATATGTTGAGATTGTATTATCTGCATTTTTACTGATAGTTATAATGTTTCTTGCAGGGAAATTTATTGTGGAAAGCGTGCTGGGAATAGGCTGTGATAATGCCACGCTTGAGTATTTCCTTGAGAATGTTATGACATTTGCAATTGGAGTTGAGTTTGTAAAGATGCTTTGCACTCATACTCCAGGTACGGTTATTGAAGTTCTGCTTTTTGCTATTTCAAGACAGATGATAGTAGGACATGTATCAGGTTTTGAGGTACTTGCTGGGGTGGCTGCAATTGCGGGATTATTTGCAACACATAAGTTTCTTTACGCTAAATCATTTGGAACTGAAGAGAAAGAAGAAAAACAAGATAAGTAGAAAAGGAAGTCTAAAAATGTATAGTTCATTTTCAAAGAAGTTTAGGCAGATTAAACCTTATGATAATTATAATGTCACAGATGTACCATGGCATGAGGCTATGGTGGCAGGTAATGGAAGGCTTGGCGTGCTTGAATCATGTGCGCCTATAGAGGACAGTCTTATATATCAGAATGTTGAATTTGTCATGCCATCGGAAGAGCCAAGACATGTGCCTTACGATGTTACAGCACAGTTAGATGAAGCCAGACAGTCAGTTATTAATTTTGATGATACATGGAATATACATGATAGAAAAAGAACGAATATGTACTGTTATCATCCAGGCCATATGATAAGACTGACACTTGAAGGAGAGCCGGATATTTCTGGTTACAGAAGATGGACAGATTATAAGACTGGTACAATAAATACTAAATTTAAATCAGACGGAGCTTCTGTTTCAAAAAGTACATATGTATCGAGAAAACAGAATGTGATTATAACTAAAATAATATCTGAAAAGTCTGTGAATATGTCGATATCAATAGATGATTTTGAGTCTATGCCGAAATTCGGAGTTCAGAAGAACAATATTCCTGCACCTGAAAGAAATATGCTGTATTCAAGATTTGTAAGAGGTAGCATAATAGGTACGGTTGTGCATTATCCTGAATATGAGGGAAGTGAGCTTGCAAAGGGGGGATTTGCAGGTGTTACAAGGATATTGACAGATTGTGATATGAGGGTTTCATCAAAGCCTAAAGACAGCCGGGCGTACACTTGCATTGATGAGACTGCGCCGGTTATTAATATATCACATGCAGAGAGTATAATACTTATAACTTACACAGACTGGACAGATGATTTGGGGGAATATTGTGAGTTCAGGGACAGAGTTAATGGCAAAGATACATTTGCACTGGTAGACAAATGTATTAACAAAGTTAACAGTGTCGATATAACGGAAGAACCGGTAAGCTTAGAACATAAGAATATAGAGCTTAAGCTTGACGGCGGATATTTTTGCGAGTCTGCTAATGAAGAACTGCTTCACTTGCAGAAAAATGAATATGACATTATGCCTCATCTGCTGGAGAAATTATATTATAACGGTCTGTATGGAATGCAGGCATGCGCAGGAACGACAGCACCAAGACTCAGCGGCTTGTGGGTTGGTGAGTGGAATCTGTTGTGGAGAAGTGCGTACACAATGGATGCCAATGTTAATATTCAGGTTTCGGGAATGAACGGCTCAGGGTTGTATGAAGCAGGTGCTGGTTATATGTGGTTTATACTTCGGCAGATACCTGACTGGGTTAACAATGCGGCAATGGTGTATGGAATGAAGGATGCAGTGCTTATTCCGGTTAATACTGATGGACACAGGGCAATGATGGTAGAGTACGATATTAATTATCCATTCCAGTACTGGAATGCCGGTGCTGGCTGGATGCTTATTCCTATATATGAATTCTTACAGACTTACGGTGACGCTGTGATAACAACTGATGATGTGGCGCTGATTAAGATGTACGGCAAAGATACATTTGATGTAAGAAAAGATGTATATGAGCCACTACTTAAAAAGACTTATAATTTCTGGAAACAGATTGGAAATCCTGAGTATTACACAGATACAGACGGTAATGCAAGGTATGAGAAGGGTAAATGCAGCCTTAATGAGAGTGAGCATTATCTTATTATTCCATCATTTTCACCGGAGAATAAGCCTTTTGGATATCATAGTGCGATTACTGCCAATGCAGCAATGGATATCTCTGCGGCTAAAGATGTAATTAATATGTACACGGAGATGCTTAATTATACGAAGGTTGATGGATATGAGCAGGCTGTATCAGAGGCGGAAGCACTCTTAAGAATGTTACCTGATTTTATGTATGATGAGTCAGGCGCAGTTAAGGAATGGTCTATGAAGGAGTATGGCGAGAATAATGCTCATAGGCATATAAGCCATCTTTATCCGGCATGGCCGGCTTTGCAGACTCAGCATGACAGTAAGTTAGCAGCTGCGTGTCGCCAGGCAGTTATTAACAGAAACCATGAGAATAAAGGAAGAGATGATACTGCTTCACATGGCTGGATACATAAGGCGTTAGTAGAGGCTCGTCTTAAAAATGCAGATGCTGTATATGATACGCTTAATCTGCTTGTACACAGTGACATATTTTACACAACTTTATTTACAGACCACAATACTGACAGGAGCAAAGGCGTGTTTTGTACAGATACCGCATTTGGACTGGTTGGAATTATTAATGAAATGCTTGTATATTCGGATGAACATACTATTGAACTGCTTCCGGCATGGTCAGACAAGCTGGGAAGTGGCATGGTTAAGGGACTTCGTACAAGATGCGCGCTGACTATTGATGAGCTTAAGTGGGATGTTAATAAGAAGAAAGTGTATGTAAGTCTTGACTGGGGTAATGCTGATGAAATTAATATAGTATGCGGGAAATACGAGATTGAAAAAATCGGACATGAAGTGAAGGCGTAATATAATGAAAAAGAAATTGTTTTTTTGTATGGTGATGGTTACTATATGTATGTGTGCATGTGGAAAAAAGAATGCTGCGACAGATATGGAAAGTAGTCATGATGAGACACATTTGTATGAATCACAGACCGATATTAGTACTGTTGAGGAGACAACACAGGAGGAAACAGCTCTGGAAGAAGTTGCAGAAGAGACAGAAAGTACAGAGGAAGAGACAACTTTGGAAAATGTTGTGGCAGAGGAAAGTGTTGATGCTGCAGAAGAATCGAAGGAAGATACGATGGCTGAAACGGAAGTACAGACAGAACCCGAAGTTACAGAAGAAGTAAAACCAAAGCAGATTGTTATATGTATTGATCCGGGACACGGTGGAGACAGTGAAGGAACAAAGCAGGAATATGATGGAATTCTTGTGATGGAGAAAAATCTTAACTATCGTATTGCAACAAGTCTGAAATGGTATCTTGAACAAAATGAAGGAGTTAAGGTTATTCTTACAAGAAACGGTGATTATGATTTAAGTCTTTCGAACCGTATTAAGTATGCAGTTGATAATAATGCAGATTATTTTGTTTCTGTTCATGTTAACAGCAGAAGTACCGATGAGGTTGATTCACATGGTTGTATGGTTCTTATGAGCTGTAGCAGATATCAGCCATCAAATGCAAAGGTGGCAAGCGTATATGATTCTGAGATGAGGATGGCTAAATCAATAATATCTAAATTAAATGTGTTAGGACTTCCAATAGCCAATGACTGGAATACTGAAAATACCGGAGGAATTTTGCAGAGGGTAACAACAGTAGGAGAAACATATCCTGATGGTTCGCCAGCGGATTATTATACATTGTTGTATTGTGGTACCAAGGCAGGGCTTCCTTCTATTATTGTTGAACATGCTTTTTTGAGTAATGAAGGAGATTACAGAAATTTTCTAAGTACCAATGAAAAACTTGACGCACTTGCGAAAGCAGATGCAGAGGCAATAATTGAATCTATAAGGTAAAATTGATTGAAAAAATCGGACATGGAAGGTAGAACTGATGATAACTACAACTTTATGTTATATAGAGAAGGACGGGAAGTATCTTATGCTTCATAGAGTGAAAAAGCATAATGATATTAATGAAGGTAAATGGATTGGAGTAGGCGGTCATGCTGAGAATCAGGAGACTCCTGAGGAATGTCTTGTGCGTGAGGTAAAGGAAGAAACAGGTCTTACGCTTACTTCATACAGATTCCGCGGGCTTGTAACATTTATAAGTAATGAATGTGAGCCAGAGCTTATGTGTGTATTTACGGCAGATGGCTTTACAGGTGAGCTTATTGAATGTGACGAAGGAGAACTGGCTTGGGTTGATAAAGAAGAAGTTACCAAGCTTCCGACATGGGAGGGTGACAGGGTATTTCTTAACCTTCTTCTTTCGGGGGAGGAGAGATTTTTCTCGATAAAGCTTAAGTATGAAGGCAGCAGACTTGTGGAAAAACAGGTCAATCTGTATTAAAATACAGGTTTGAATATATTCAAGAGCCAAGTGGATGTCCAAAAAGTCCGCGCGGGTATAACCGATTGGACCTAGAAGCGAATAGAAGGTAAGTGAAAGTCCAAATCGACTGCGAGAAAGTGGCAGATTGGACATTGAGATAGAGAAAAGGCATCTCTTGAAAAGTTTATTGTTTATGTTAAAAAGAAAAATGAGGGCATTTGGATTGTAAGGGATTAACTTGCAATCCAAATGCCTTGATTGGTTATACACGATTTTTAATATTTAATTACTTAGGTCTTACAGTAAGTCTCTTGATAAGTCCGTCTTCTGTTACTTCACGGACTGTAGCGATGGCCATGATGTTGTAACCGCCGAAGTTGGCGATGAATTCTGCCTGGGTAGAATTTACAACTTCGCCATCTAAGATAGAGTATTTGCGGAAGCCGAACTTGTTACGGAAGAACATGTTGATAGCTTCACGTCCATATATATGATATTCGTTCTGGGCTGCTGAGTTAGTACAATAATCGTTGATTATTCCGTCTGGAGAAAAGAGATTGGCAAGTCCTGCGTAATCTTTGTTTTCCATTGCTTCTACATATTTTTCAATTGCTGTCATGTTTAATGCCCTCCTTAATTAATATACTTTCTCTGTGTTTAATAATGCGTCTGTTCCACCATCAACGAACATGATATTTCCATTGACGCCTCTTGCTGAATCTGAAGCAAGGAATACCATAACCTCAGCAATTTCCTCTGGAGCCATGAGGCACTCCTGACCGTACTTGGTTGGGATAGGAAGGGCATTAAGAGCCATCTTTGCTGTAGTGCTCATTGTTGCAGTCATGGCTGTGTGTACATTACCAGGAGCAACAGCATTTATACGGACACCATTAGCTGCCCATGTTGCAGACACACGACGGACCCATCTTGCAAGTGCATACTTAGTAGAAACATAAAGGCTGTTACCAACTGAAAGGTTAGTGCTGTCCATAGATGAAACAAGGCTCAATACACGCTTCTCATCACCGATGTTATTAAGGAGGTCAACGATATCCTTACGGCCTGCACCCTGTGAAATTGTGTTAGAAACTGTTACAACGCAGCTACCATGCTTCTTCTTTAAAAGGTCATATACACCATTTGCAACGGCGACTGTTCCAAAGTAGTTAAGAGAGATAATAAGTCCGAGATTACCGCATGCGCCTGAAACACCAGCGTTGCATATCATTCCGTCAAGTCCGTCAGGGCACATAGTATGTAACTGATCAACAGCAGACTGTCTGCCTTCCTGCGATGCAAGGTTTACGCAGATGTCACCGTCTTTAAGATCAATATTAATTACCTTATGTCCCTGCTGTATTAACAATTCTTTAGTTTTCGCACCGATACCGCTTGAAGCACCAGTAATAGCATAGATTCCCATAGTATTTCTATTCCTCCTTGTTTTTCGAAGAAAAATCCGAACCCTTCAGGTGAGGAGAGGAATTTTCCTCCTTGTTTTTCGAAGAAAAATCCGAACCCTTCAGGTGAGGAGAGGGATTTTCCTCCTTGTTTTTTGCTTATGAGCTTATTATAATTAGAACTGATATCTTTTAAATATCCAAAACACATATATAATAGGAGACCAGATTTGCTTACATATGATTTAGATAAACGCGGAAACAAAACAATGTACGAATATCTGTATGAACTGATTAAGGAAGATATAGCTGACGGGAAGCTTAAGGCTGATGAGAAGCTGCCATCAAAGCGAGGGCTTTCACAGCATTTGCAGATAAGTGTCAAGACGGTGGAGAACGCATATGAGCAGCTTCTTCTGGAAGGTTATATCCGATCTGAGGAAAAAAGAGGGTATTATGTTAATAAGATTGCCGTGGTTACAGGTGGTGCACCAGGGTATGCTGCTCCTGTGAAAAGATTCCAGGAGGAGACTTATCTTGCTGATTTGACGGCAAATAATATCAGGTATGATAGATTTCCATTTGCTACATGGGCAAAGGTTATGAGGGAAACCCTGACCGATTATAACACTTCTCTTCTTAAGACTGTACCTTTTAACGGTGTGCTGCAGCTTCGTGAAGCAATTGCAGACCATCTTAACAGATACCGTGGAATGCAGGTTTCAGCAGACCATATTATTATAGGGGCCGGAACGGAATATCTGTATAACAGGCTGTTACAGCTCTTAGGTCCAGATGTGAAGTTTGGTGTTGAGAATCCCGGATACCGTAAGATTACCAAGATATATGATGAAAATGGTGTGGACTGGGATTATGTTAATATTGATGATAAGGGTATGAAAGTCGATGAACTTAGAATGAAAGACATAAATGTAGCACATGTAAGTCCTGAACATCATTTTCCAATTGGTCTTGTTATGCCAGTTGCAAGAAGACAGGAACTGCTTAACTGGGCGGCGGCGGAGCCAGGCAGATATATAATAGAGGATGATTTTGACTGTGAATTCCGTATGCAGGGCAAACCTATTCCGTCCATTCAGTCGAGAGACAGAAGTCACAGAGTAATATATATGAACACATTTTCGAAGACAATGGTTCCTTCACTTAGAATAGGATATATGGTACTGCCAGAAAAGCTGATGGAAAAATATATCTCAACAATGAATTTTTATTCGTGTACGGTGTCGGGCTTTGAACAGTATGCGATGGCGGAATTTATTGAGAAGGGATACTTTGAGCGCCACATTAAGAGGCTTGTCAATGATTACAGGGGACGCCGTGAAAAGATATGCAGGATGTTTCGCGAATCAAGGCTTAGTGAGATAAGTACGATATATCAGGATGATGCGGGAACACATTTTCTGCTGCATGTGAAGACTTCCTTAAGTGATGTTGAGATTAAATGGGCAGTCAGGCAGAAGGGGATTCTGATTAACTGCCTTTCAGAGTATTGTTTCGCTGATGCGGATAAGTACCACGGAATACTTGTAATTCATTATTCGGATATGGACGAAGCAACTCTTAAGCTTGTAATTGCTGCTTTTGAGGAAATATTCCTGTAAAAAATGTGATGCAAAGCATGAATAGCATAATTAAATATATGAAAAAGGGAATCCCATAAGCAGAAAGGCAATACCTCCCTGCTCACAGGATTCCTTTTATTATAAATATCTTAATCAGCCGATTCCGCCAAGAACAATTCCAAGTATAAGAACAAGGAAACATACAGGGCAGAAAATATATTTGCATATAGGATAGAATTTATCAGTGAATTTCTTATCGCGACCGGTATTAACCTGAGTTTCAACATATTTCTTACCACATACCCAGAAGAACATAATTCCGGCAAGACCTGCACCAAGTGGGCAGATGTAGATAGAAAGTATATCCATCCATCCAGAGACAATTCCCTGAATACATATTGAAACTACAAGTGCTATTGCAGCGATTATGGCACAAGATGCCTTTCTTCCAAGATGAAGCTTTTCCTGAATAGTTGCAATAGGTGCTTCATACAGGTTGATTAAAGAAGAAAGTCCTGCCATAAATACAGCAACGAAGAATATAATTGCGACTATGTATCCGCCTGGCATTGATTTAAAAAGTGCCGGGAGGAAGATAAACATAAGTCCGGGACCACCCTGATTAAGCTGGGCACCGGTTGTTGCCATTGCAGGAATGATAACAAGAGCTGCGAGCAAGGCTGCTATAGTATCGAACAGAGCAACGCGTCCGGCAGCAGCAGGGATATCTTCATTATCTGAAAGATAAGAACCATATATAAGAGTACCATTACCAGCAACAGAAAGAGAGAAGAATGCCTGGCCAAGAGCGAATATCCATGTCTTAGGGTCAGCAAATGCCTCAGGGTCAACTCTGAAAATGTATTTGTAGCCTTCTATCGCACCAGGCTGGAAAGCAACATATATTCCAAGTACAGCAAAAAGAATAAAGAAAACAGGCATCATGATTTTATTGGCCTTTTCAATTCCGCGTCCAACACCGAACATAAGAATAATAATACCAATAACAAGAGCTACAATCTGCCATACATTATTACCAAATGCACTTGCCATACTTCCAAATGAAGCAGCAAAGCCTTCTGTGTCAGCAGGTGCAAGTGTCTTTCCTGTAAAAGCTCCAATCATGTACTTAAGAATCCAGCCCATTACAACTGTGTAACCAATTGCCATGGCAAGTGCGCCAAGTACAGGAATAAAACCGATAACCTCACCAAGCTTTCTCTTATTCTTAGTTTCACATGCATATCCAAATGCATCAACAGGTCCTGACTTGGTAGCACGACCAAAACTCATTTCTCCGATAACACCAGTGAAACCAATAAGTGCAACGAATATGAAATATGGTATCAGGTATGATCCACCGCCATACATTGATACTCTTGTCGGGAACATCCAGATATTACCCATACCAACGGCAGAGCCGATACAGGCAAGGATGAATCCCCATTTGTTGTTAAAAGAATCTCGTTTTTTCATAAAACAATTCCCCCGCATATATTTTGCCAGACAGCAATATATTTAATATACAGTATATTTGCGGATATGTAAAATAATTATCTGAAATTATATTTTATTATTAAATCATTCTTTGACAATACTATATTAATCGTGATATCATTTATCATTATATGCATAGTTATAATTTAACAATATATAGGCAGGTAGGCACATGACAATTAAAGAATGCTATGATGCGATGGGAGCAGATTATCAGAATACTTTGAATAGATTTCCAAATGAGGCTTTTATTAAAAAATTTGTATTGAAATTTTTAGATGACAACAGCTACGCCAATCTTAAAGAGGCTATAGCTGCCGGAAATGTAGAAGAAGCATTCAGGGCAGCACATACACTTAAGGGTGTATGCTTAAATCTTGGATTTGATAATCTTTATAAAGCGAGTTCAGCTATTACAGAGATTTTTCGTGCAGGAGAACTCGCAGGAGCTGAGGAAGCATTTGAAGAAGTTGAGAAACAGTACAATATAACAGTGAATGCAATTAAGGCTATGTAGAGAATTGTTAGCGGCGAATGCGGTTTGTTTAATATCAGAACGCACTTTTTTCACAATTTTAATGTGTGAAAAGGGTGCGTTTTTTGTCAATATATGTTACTATGTTGTTAGTTATAAATGTATTGAATTGGAGATGCATATGAAGACGAAAAAGTACGAATCAATTATGAATAAAGCAATGAAGGCAGCAATGAATTATGAAAATCCGGATGATCAGATTAATGAATTTATCAGATTTTTTGGAGAACATATCGGGTCTGAAAGAATATACATATTTGAAGACAATATTAGAAAAAAGGTTACTAATAATACTTATGAGTGGTGTGCGGATGGGATTGAGCCTCAGATAAAGTTTCTTCAGAATGTAGATATGTCAATTATAGACTGGTGGTATACATCATTTAATGATGGAAGAAATATTAGTACTAAGGATATTGAGGAGATTAAGGATGAATATCCTGCAGCATATGAACTGCTCAAAGTTCAGAATGTAAAGAGCCTGGCAGTAAGTCCATTCAGATATAAGGACGAGATATATGGCTTCTTTGGTGTTGACAATCCACCAGAAAGTGAGATGGACGAGATTTCGCGCTTTCTTGATATGATAGGCACATTTTTAGTACTGCTATTAAAACAGAGAAATGTATTTAAAAAATCCAAGCGTGAGGCTATGTTCAGCGCATATTCAGCACTTGCCGGAATATATCTGTCAATGCATATTATTAATTTAAAGACAGGGGAATTTCATGAAATAAAGTCAACAGATTTCATAAGGGATAATATGATAAAAGGTGAGCATACTTTTGCAGAACAGATAAATAGTGTAATGAAGAGTCTTCCTTCCAGGAAGTATGTAGAAAGTGTACTTGAATTTGTTGATATATCAACACTTCCGGAGAGAATGAAGAACAAGACTACGATTGTTCATGAATTCCTTGGAAATTACTCTGGATGGTGTCGTGAAAGATTCATAAGGGTAGATGAGGATAGCAATGGAGAACTGTGGCATGTTGTATATGCCGTTGAAGTTATCGATGCAGAGAAACGTAAGGAGAACAGGCTTTTATATCTTTCAGAAACAGACCTTATGACGGGAATAAGAAATAGAGGAAGCGGAGAGAAAGCAATTGCAGACCTTATTAAGGAAGAAACTAAGGGGCTTATGTGCCTTCTTGATTGTGATAAGTTCAAGAATGTTAACGATACATATGGACATGTTGTCGGGGATGCAGTAATTATAGCGGTTGCAAGAAGTCTTCAGAGTGTATGCAGGGAACATGATATATGCATGCGCCTGGGAGGTGATGAATTTGCAATGTTCATCCCGGGAATAACAGAAACTAAAGATGCTGAAAGCTTCACGATGAGAGTATTTGCAAAGCTTAAGGACATAAGAATCCCAGAGATGGGAGATGAGAAGATATATGTAAGCATGGGTGAAGCGTTTTATAAAGGGGAAAAGGATATTGATTTTGATGAACTGTACAGACATGCCGACAGTGCCATGTATAAGAGCAAGAATAATACAGGCTACTGTGCGACACTTGAATGCGTAACTAAGACATTTTAATCAGTTGTATGCTTTAAGAAATTAATAAGTTTTTTGGCTGCAATGCTTTCGGTATGTCTTGATTCACGAATAAGAACAATATCTCTGTCAGGTGCGGATTCGTATAGATTTACAGGAAATATTTCACCACGCATTATATATTCAGAGGCAAGCTCCTCCGGGTAGAAGCCAAGCCCTAAGTTTGCCTGAACCATTGCAAGAACCTGATCTGTAGTTGAAGCCTCCATATCAAGGTTAAAGTGAAGATTGTTGTCATAGAAGAATTTGGTGTAGTGGTCATGTGTACCGGTACCTTCTGCCAGACTTATGAAAGGATAATCCTGTAATTCTTCCAGATGAATTATTTTGTTATCCGGCTGACTGTATTTTGGACCTGCAATAAGTATATCATGGAATGAGCATAGGCTTTCTGATTTCATATCGCCAGTTAAATTAACAGGTGTGGTTACGACAGCAAAGTCTACAAGACCGGATTTTAGTGCATTAACAGCCTGATTGGTAGAGTGGTTGGTAAGCTTTATCTTAACATCGGGAAAAAGTTCTGTGAATTTCTCAAGTTTTTTAAGAAGGAATATTCTAAGAGCAATCTCACTAACTCCTATGCATATTGTACCACCTGACAGACTTTTGCTTTTGATAATGGCGTTCTCAGCGTCTTCAAGTTGTTTCATGGCGATTGATACATGAGAATACAATGTATTTCCTTCAGGTGTAAGAGTGATGCCTTTGTGAGAACGGTTAAGCAGCTTGCAGTCAAGTTCACTTTCTAATATATTCATGCAGCGGGTTATGTTAGGCTGGTTATTGTCGAGCATGCGGGCTGCTTTCGAAAAACTCTTATATTTTGCAACATAGTAAAATATTCTGTAATAATCTAAGGTCATAATGATTCTCCTATATAATTCTGATATAAGTGATATGTTAAATATACATTTTACATATCGAAAATGCAATACTATAATATAGAAAAAGATGAAAGAAGGCATCGGTATGTTATTTAAGAAAAAGACACTGGATGAAAAAATGGAGAAATATGTAAAACATCATGACTGGTATGCAATACAGGAAGAGATTACAGGAAGCAAAGAAGGAAAGATTGCAGCAGCCAAGGCGCTTGGAGCAAGTGATGACCAGAGCAGCATAGATTTATTGCTGAGATTCGTTGATGATGCAGATGATGATGTTGTATTTGCAGCATGTGAGTCGTTGAGAAAAGTTGGCTCTGAGCATGATACCGCGGATCTGCTTGCAAGAATGCAGAAGATTCCGGAAGACAGACAGGCTATAAGGGACGAAATAGGAAAGACTGTCCAGGAACTTCATCACAGACCATAAAACACATGTTTTATCATTTTTTTACATAATATAAAAGAATAAAAAATCATGGGTACAAATCAAGAAATTACTTGATTTGTACCCGTTTTGATATTAAATAGGAAGTGGTTGCATAGTTGTTAGACGGTGTAATGAAGGATGTTAATTGCGGAGGTTGGATATGTCTGGTAAATCAAAAAATATAATAGAGCTTAAACATATCAGTAAGGTATATAGTGATAATGGATTTAAGGCGGTTGATGACTTTAATCTTGAAGTAAAGCGTGGGGAATTCGTAACATTTTTAGGACCATCAGGATGTGGAAAGACAACCACACTAAGAATGATAGCAGGATTCGAACTTCCGACAGACGGACAGATACTTCTTAACGGAGAAGATATATCACAGCTTCCAGCTAATAAAAGACCGATTAATACAGTGTTTCAGCGTTATGCGTTGTTTCCACATATGAATATATATGAAAATATTGCATTTGGACTTAAGTTAAAGAAGCTTCCTAAAGAAGAAATAAGAAAAAAGGTTAAGCATGTTCTTGATATGGTTGACCTTGAAGGATTTGAGGACAGAAAGATATCTACGTTGTCAGGCGGACAGCAGCAAAGAATTGCAATTGCAAGAGCACTTGTCAATGAGCCAGAAATTCTTATGCTTGATGAACCTCTGGGGGCACTTGATTTAAAGATGCGTAAGGAGATGCAGATTGAGCTTAAGAATATGCATGACCAGCTTGGAATTACATTTATATATGTAACACATGACCAGGAAGAGGCACTTACAATGTCTGATAAGATTGTTGTCTTATCAGAGGGTAAGATTCAGCAGATAGGAACTCCTGAGGATATATATAATGAGCCTAAGAATGCTTTTGTTGCTGACTTTATTGGAGAGAGCAATATTTTCAAAGGTATTATGACAGGACACATGAAAGTAAGATTCTGTGGCGGAGAGTTTGTCGGAATGGATGATGTTCCAGAGGGAACTTTAGTTGACGTTGTTATAAGACCGGAAGATGTAATTATTACAAAGCCGGAGGATGGAACTGTTGTTGGTGAGGTTACTTCAGTTATATTCAAGGGAATGCATTACGAGGTTGCTGTTGAATCCGGAAAGTATGAGATGATAATAAGAACTACCAGGTGTTATCATGTCGGTGATACAGTAGGAATGCAGCTTGAACCTGATGGAATTCATGTAATGCTCGCAGAAGACCATACAACAAGTTTTGTTACAACAATTAATGGAGATTATACACTTGACTTTAATGGTAAGATAATAAGCTGTGATTTAACACAGGTTATTCCTAAGACTAAGATGTCAGATGGAGTCCTTGTTGATGAGAACGGTGAAAATGTAGATGTTTCAAAGTTCAGGGTTGTTGTTTCAATCCAGCCTGATGATATTGAAATGAGCGATGATGTAACAGCAGGTCTTGTATCAGGTAAGATTATTAACCTTATCTATAAGGGTGACCATTACAGTTATGTAATAAGAACTGAGTATGGTCATGACCTTATTGTAGATGATGAATATCTCTGGAATATGGATGATCAGGTTGGTCTTATCATGCCTGAAGAGAAGATGAAATTCCAGTTGAAGAAGTAGGGGGATAGAAATATGTCTTTTTCACGCAAATATCTTGGAATCCCTTATGGGCTGTTTCTTATATTATTTGTTGCAGCACCACTGCTTGTCCTTGTATATTATGCATTTACTAACGGGCAGGGACAATTCAGCATGGTTAATCTGCAGAATTTTTTTACAGACCCTAATACACTTGGAACTCTGTGTTACAGTCTTGTACTTGCATTTGTTGCAACTGCAGTCTGTCTTATAATTGCTTATCCTGTAGCGTATATACTTTCACAGAGTAAGTTAAAGAGAAAAGCGGTAATACTTCTGCTTTTCGTTATGCCTATGTGGATTAATTTCACATTAAGAATTACTGCACTTAAAGAGATATTATCAATGATTGAGGGAAATCTTGCGTATTATCCGTTTATCAATACGATAATAGGAATGACATACGATTTTCTTCCATTCATGATACTTCCGTTATATACAACGCTTTCAAAGCTTGATAAAAGTGTTATTGAAGCAGCATCGGATCTTGGTGCGGATAATTTCCAGACATTTATCAAGGTTATACTGCCATTGTCTGTTCCGGGAATTGTCAGTGGTGTGTCAATGGTATTCCTTCCGGCAATGACTAACTATGTAGTTCTTGATATGCTTTATAACAGCACATATATTATGGGTAGTCTGATTGGAAGTTATTTCAGTGCATATGACTGGCACAATGGCTCAATGATAGCACTGATACTTCTTGTTATTATATGTATTGTCACTCTGGTTTCGGGTGATAAAGAGTCAGAAAATGCTGGAAGAGGAGGACTTGTATAATGAAGAAATTTCTGAAATATATGATTATATGCATTGTCCTTTTGTTCATGTATATTCCAATTCTTGTGCTTGCAGTATACAGTTTTACGGATGCCGCTAATATAGGAGCAATACATGCATTTTCAATGCATAATTATGTAACACTTTTTACGACTCCGGAGCTTATTAATATGATAATCGGTTCTGTGCTGCTTGCTGTCGGAAGTGCTGTACTTGCAACAATACTTGGAACAACAGGTGCTATAGGTGCATTTTATTCAAAGGGAAAAGTAAAAGGAGCAATGTCAGTTCTTAATCAGGTTCCTGTTGTCAATGCAGATGTAGTTACAGGTTTTTCTATCTGTGTCCTTCTTGTAGTCGTATTAGGTGTCAGCAAGGATACTTATATACCTCTTGTTGTGGGACATGTTATATTGAGTGCACCGTTCGTATATCTGGCTGTTGTTCCTAAATTAAAACAGATGGATCCAAGTCTGTATGAAGCAGCACTTGACCTTGGTGCAACACCTGTGTATGCACTTTTTAAGATAATAATACCTCAGATTGCTTCAGGCATAGCATCAGGATTTGTTATGGCAGTTACATTATCACTGGATGATTATTTCGTCGCAACCTACACTAAGCCTGCAACATTTGACACGATAAGTACTTATGTTGTTAATGCAACCAAGGGCTCACAGACTGATATCAAGACTGCTTTGTGGGCTTTATCTACAATAATATTCCTTATTGTTATTGTAGTTGAGATTGCAATTAATCTTGCACCAGCAAGAAAAGCTGTACGAGAGGAGGCCGGAGCTGATGAATAAGATTATTGGTAAGATAAATGCGTTAATACTGTCAGCTTTAATGATAGTAGCGGCGCAGCAGCGGTAACAGGAGTGTTTAATACAAACAGTCTTACAGCGGTGGCAGCAGACGATACAATCATACTCCGTGTGTGCAACTGGGAAGAATATATTGATACAGGAGACTGGAGTGATGATGATATAATTGACCTTGAGAGCGGAAGCATAAAGGGTGAGAATTCGATAATTACAGATTTCGAGAACTGGTATTATGAGAATTACGGCAAGAAAATTAAGGTACAGTACAGTTGCATTGGAACTAACGAGGAACTGTACAACATGCTTACTCTGGGTGATGATTATGATGTAATCTGTCCTTCAGAATATATGATAATGAAGCTTATGGCAGAGGATTGGCTTGAGCCATTTTCAGATGATTTCTATGATACATCAATTACTAATAATTATTATGCTAAGGGTGTGTCTCCATTTATAAAGAAAACATTTGATGAGAATAAGATTAATGGTGAGTCATGGAGCCGTTATGCTGCAGGATATATGTGGGGAATAACAGGAATTGTATATAATCCGGATAAGGTTACAGAAAAAGAAGCATCTACATGGACAATAATTGATAATAGCAAATTCAGGCGTCAGATAACAATTAAGGATAATGTAAGAGATTCCATGTTTGCAGCTGTTGGTGCAATTAAGTCAGACAAGTTAAAGTCAGCGTCATTTATAAACAGTCCTGATTATCATGAAAGACTTGCCGAGGAGATGAATGATACTTCTGAGGCAAATGTGGACAGGATTCAGGAGTATCTTCAGTCAGTTAAGAATAATGCCTATTCATTCGAGACTGACAGTGCCAAGACTGATATGATAACAGGAAAGGTAGTCGCAGGTTATCAGTGGTCTGGAGATGCTGTATATACTATGGACCAGGCTGACGAGGATGATTTCCAGCTTAATTTTGCAGTACCTGAAGAATGTACTAACCTTTATTTTGACGGCTGGGTAATGTTAAAGTCTGGAATTAATGGCAATTCAGAGAAAAAGCAGGCAGCACAGAGTTTTATTAACTTTCTGTCAAAACCTGAAAATGCTGTAAGAAACATGAGCTATATTGGATATACATCAGTCATATCAGGTGGTGACAGTGATGTTGTATTCGACTATGTAAAGTGGAACTACGGAGCAGATGAAAGTGATACAGATGTTGTAGATTATCCTCTTGGATATTTCTTTTCAGGGGATTCTGATGATGAAAGATATATACTTAAAGTTCCAGAAGAACAGACATACAGACAACTGTCAGCACAGTATCCTACTCAGGAAGTTATGGATAGAAGTGCCATTATGCAGTATTTTGATGCTGAAGAGACAACAAGAATTAATCAGATGTGGATTAATGTAAGATGTTATAACATTAAGAATGTTCCTGTGTGGGTATGGGTTCTTGCAGGTATTATTGTTGTGGCTTTAATAGCATTATCTGTAAAACTTAAGATAAATAAGAAATATGCTTGATAAGCATTTGATTATAAATTGACAAATAAACAAATGTTGCTATTATATATGTCAGACAGAATGAATCTGTATAACAGTGCAAAGGAGCACAGAATTTCTGAGAAATCAGAGGTTCTGTGCTTTTTCTTTTTGCAGAATGGAGGAAATTATGGCAACAGAATCAAGTATTATGGACTCAAACAGTTTTAAGGAAGAATATGCCTCTATGTTAAGTCCTAAAACAAGGGAAATGATTAGTAAGAGAGAAAAATATCTTGGAGGTGCTTACAGACTTTTTTATAGAAAGCCACTTAACATTGTCCGCGGAGAAGGAGATTATCTGTGGGATGATGAAGGCAATAAATATCTTGATATGTACAATAATGTAGCAGGCGTTGGACATTGTAATCCGGCTGTTGTAGAGGCTGTTACAGAGCAGATGAAAACTCTTAATACGCATACAAGATATCTTCATGAAAAGATTCTTGATTACAGTGAAGAACTGCTTGAACTTATGCCTGATGAAATTAATAAGATAATGTATATGTGTACAGGTTCAGAAGCTAATGATTTGGCTTTGCGTGTAGCAGAAGCCTATACGGGTGGTACCGGTATAATTATCACACAGGAGGCATATCATGGAACAAGTGCTCTGACATCAGGCTGTTCGCCATCACTTGGTGCAGGCCAGCCATTACTTCCTAATGTAAGGCTTATAACAGCGCCTGATTATTACCGTCATGGTGGAACACCAGAAGAATTCACAGCATGGTATGTCTCTAAGATGCAGAAGACAATAGATGAATTAAATGAGGCAGGATATAAGTTCTCATGTTTCCTTGCGGATTCAATATTCTCATCAGATGGTATATATCCTGACCCTGTAGGATTCTTAAAAGCAACAGTAGATGTTGTACATAAGAATGGCGGAGTATTTATAGCAGATGAGGTTCAGCCGGGATTTGCAAGAACCGGACAGGCATTCTTTGGATTTGCAAGACACGGAATTGTCCCTGATATGATAACAATGGGTAAGCCGATGGGTAACGGAATTCCAATCTCAGGACTAGCTGCAAAGGAGGATGTACTTGCAGCCTTCAGCGACAAGCTTCCTTACTTTAACACATTTGGTGGTAATCCTGTATCAATAGCCGCCGCTCAGGCTGTTCTTAAATATATTAAGGATGAGAATCTTCAGGAACACTGTAAGAAAGCAGGAGCGGCACTTCTTAAGGCACTTAAAGAGGTACAGGAGAGACACCCTGAATCAGTAGGTGATGTAAGAGGTGCAGGTTTGTTTTTAGGATTTGAATTCGTAAAGAATGATGGTAATAAGACACCTGATAAGGATATGGCGTTGAATGTAATAGAGATGTTAAGAGATGAGCATATTCTTACATCAGTTATAGGCCATTACGGAAATATCTTAAAGCTTCGTCCACCAATGGTATTTTCAGAGAACGATATTGACTGGTTTGCAACATCGCTTGATAAATGTATTACAAAGCTTGAAAATAAATAAATTGAAAAAATCGGACACAGCATTAAACAGCTGCGCCCGATTTTTTATTGAAATAATTCTTAAGTTCAATTACAGGGTGTGGTTTTGAATATTTATATCCCTGAATGTAATCAAAGCCCTGTTCTATACAGTAACTGTTCTGGGTATCATCCTCAACACCTTCAATAAGAAGGACAAGGCCCTGTTTCTTAAAAACACTTATCATATGCGACATAAGGTCTGACACGCCATCATTATTAAGAGCTTTATACAGCAGGCTTTTATCGAATTTAATTGTATAAAACGGACATCCAATAATTCTTTCGATATTAGAGTATCCTGTTCCAAAATCATCAAGATAGAACTTGATTCCTGACTGGTTAAGCTTTTCCATGTTGTAAAGTACAGTTTCAAAGTCATCAAACATGGCACTCTCGGTAAGTTCCAGACGGATATGCTCAGGATTAATACCGTTATCATTAATTATTCCCATTAAATCATTAAAAAGATTACGGTCTGATAATTCGGATGATGAACAATTAATTGTGAGGGCATCAAAGTCATAATCATTCTCAAATTCATGTATAATCTTACACGCCTTGTTAAGGATAATTCTTGTAAGTGTATGTATACAGTTATTACTTTCTGCAAGCGGAATGAATTTATCAGGATAAATAACTGTTCCGTCAAGTGAAAGCCTCATCAGTGCTTCAGCAGTACGGAAACTGTTTTCCTTAACACTGAATATAGGCTGTGCATAACATAGAACTCTGGAATCATCAAGGTCACTTTTATTTCTTATATCAAGAAGAAGCTGTTCAATCTTATAAGATTCATGAAATTGTTTATAATCATGGTCAGTTGCAAGATAACATGCATTACCAGCTTCTGAATCAATTTTATTAAAAAGGAACTTAGCCATTGCGTTTAATCTGTGACTTGAAGAGAGTACAGGATTATTCTGCAATGCAACTATTTTATAATTAATGCGGTAAGATGTGTCAGCTAAAGCGTCAGATATAATAGCTTCAACATTATCCAGAAAACCGCGAATTTTACTGTCATCTTTTATATACAGGATAATAGCGTATTCATCATTATGCAGTTTATAAATGTGAATCATATTATGAAGCATTTCTATCTTACGACAGACAGCGGCTGCACCTTCTTCAATTCTTTCATTATGAATAGCATAGTTGACATTGCTAAGCTGAGGAAATCTAAGATCCATAACAAGAAACTTACGGTTTAATGATACACTGTCAGAAAACCTTGCTTCAAAGGAATACTGATTCTGACAACCAATAATTTCATCATATGGATTACTGTGAAATAGTATATAAAATACCAGAAAAGGAAGTACATATGTAAGACTTGTAAATATTACATCCTTAATATGGTACTGGATAGTGAGCATAGCAAAATCAATTGAAATGAAAAGTAAAGCGTATTTACACATGATGGCAGGTATGGATCTGCGGTTTCTCAATATTGATATAAAGCACAATATACACATTATCAGTCCGGCAATAGTATAGAAGTCTATAATAATTGAGGCAGAGGATTCATGGTTATGAATAAAATCCCTGATAATAAGCCAGATACATCCAACAGCATATACAGTAATAAAAGTTATAATCCTTTTATTAAGAGGTGCTTTGTTGTTCACAATTTTAGTTGATAAAAGATTAATTCTTGTGTAAAGCAGACAGAGTATTGCAAGGTACAGTGTCAGAAACAGGGCACTGAAAAATATCTGCATCGTATGTTCAAATATATCAGGGTATATATCAGTAGTTATGAGAGCTGCCTGACATAAAATAGCAGCTACAGATAAGAGAACGCCATAGTATATAAGCTGGTAAGATAAGGTTTTTCTAGGATTAGAGTAAATCATAACCAAAGCAAGAAATATACATATTATTAAACTTATTATTTCTGCGGTAATGTTATATCCACCGAATATCATATGTTCCTCCTGAGTTTTGTCTGTAAAATGTTTCTTATCATTATACATACATTTGGTATTGTGGGCAATGTTTTTATTTAAAATTCCTCCTGAGTTTTGTCTGTAAAATGTTTCTTATCATTATACATACATTTGGTATTGTGGGCAATGTTTTTATTTAAAACCAGATGTAATTATTAAGGGTAAAATGTTATAATAATTTTAAATAGTGACAACATACAAGGGGGATTTATGTCAGATACAGTAATAATAGAGGAAGAAAAAGATATAGAACATATAGCAGAAAGGAAAGTAGCCGTCATTAGGAAAAAGATGATGGCTGCTTTTTGTGTTATGGCAGGAATTGCCATACTTATAGTTGCTGTTACGACTGGATTTTATGAATTAAAGTTCAGGGCACTGGCAGCAGGACTTTATAATATAGATGAAAAATCAGGAGAATATCTGATAGATATGATGTTTTATAACAGGTATTCATTGAGTGATGTATCAAAGTATAAGAGCGTAGTTATGCAATGCGGGTATACAGAAAATGGTTCATCATATATGTATTTCAGAAGTGGTCAGTGGATAATTGCAGCGGCAGGGATAATTATAATTGCAGTTGTAATGGCAGCATGTATAAGGATGATTGTAAAAATCGGACATAATGATATCTATTCATATGTTATTAATCTTGGTGCAGAGAACCAGCAGTTAAAGAAAAAGCAGAAAGCGGATGAAAGATTTCTTGTTGAGCGTAATGAAAAGCTTCAGAATTTTACAGAGAATATTGCACATCAGATTAAGACACCTCTTACTGCACTCAGTCTTGCATTAGACAGATTAGAGGAGAGCGGTGAGAACAGGGAGCTTCTTGAAAGATGTTTTGAACAGATTGAAAGAATCAGGTCATTTATAAGTAAGCTGATGACAATAAGCAGAATGGAAGCAGGCAAGATAATCATGACAGAGCAGGACATTAATGTGAACAGTATGCTTTGCGATGTTGTAAGCCAGTTACCTAAGAACGACTGCAATATAACAGTGGAATGTGATGATGAAGATTATTGTATCAACGCCGATGAAGAATGGATAAGAGAAGCATTTATTAATATAATACAGAACAGCAGCGAGCTGTGCGATAAGGTTAAAGTTAAGGCAGTATGTCGAGATGACAAATGTATAGTCAATATTAAAGATAATGGAAGTGGATTTGAAGAGGACAGGATACCATACATATTTGACAGGTTCGAGACAACGGGAAGTGCTGCTGCAGGACATGCAGGTATAGGACTTAACCTGTCGCGGCTTATTATTAAAGCACATCATGGAACAGTAGATGTGCGTAATAATGAGGATGGAAAGGGAGCTGTCATAAGGGTACAGATACCAAGATATGTTCTTAAGAGAAAGGCTGAATTGTAAGATATGTGTAAGGTTAGTGCTTTACAATATAGAAAATGTACTGGCTGGGAGGGAATATGACCAAGATACTTATATTGGAAGATGATGATTTTATAAGGCAGCAGCTTGCAGGAATATTACAGGAAAAAGGATATTCAGTTGTGGAGGCTGCCAGTGTAGGACAGTTTAATAAAATATATGAACAGGAAGAAGCTACAATAGATGTAGTCCTGTTAGATGTATATCTGCCTGATGGCAATGGATTTGATGTCTGCAGGGAAATAAGAGAACACGGAAGCCAGATAATAATATTTTTAACATCGTGTGATGATGAAGACAGTATTATCAAAGGACTTGACTGCGGCGGTGATGATTATGTTGTGAAGCCGTTCAGGGTTGCAGAACTTGTATCAAGAATAATGGCTAATGTTAGAAGAATATCAGGTGGCACAGATATTTATAAAGATGGAACTCTTACAGTAGACTTTAAGAATAAGTCAATTATTCATGCAGATAAACAGATAAGCGTGTCACCGACAGAATTTCATGTGTTAGAGATACTTATAAACAACAAGGGACTTATTGTAAGAAGAGATACATTTTTTCAGAAAATGTGGGACAGATACGGAACATTTGTAGAGGATAATACGCTGACAGTTACAGTGAGCAGGTTAAAGACAAAGCTTGGAAACCGCGCAGACGGCAAATCATATATAGAGACGATAAGGGGAATCGGCTACCGCTGGAATAATAATTAAATAACTGCGAAAGCTTATTTAATTGTAAGGTTTTTGTAAGGTTGGCATGATAAGGTATAGGCATAAATCTTACAGGGGTGATGGAATGGGGATATTTAAGATAACTTTTGTCGGTATAAGAAGACGGCTGCCGCAGATTCAGAAAGCTGCATTTACAACGCTTGTAGCGGTATTTTTTGTGACGGCGGTTCTTATATTTCAGGAGAATATGTACCAGTGGCAGATGTCATCGAATAAGTCGAGGTTTGGAGACTGGTATATATGTGAGAAAACAACGAAAGAGCCAAACAAGGTTCTTGATGAGAATGACTTTCTGGAAAAGCCTTTAAAGGCAGAGAGTACGGTCCGGATATTTGATTCAGACTGGAATAACACAAAGCTTTATGTTGGAAGCATGACGGACGATTTTATGAAGCAGGGTAGAATCAGACTGGCAGAGGGAAGGATGCCGGAGGCTTCAGATGAAATAACTATGGATTGGAATACTCTGCTTAAACTTGGCTATGAGGGGGAGCTAGGACAGAAGGTAACAATTAATTATTATGAAAATGACAATATTAATTCAGATAAAGGAAGGCTTAGTGCAACATTTACACTGGTTGGAATATTAAATAATTACACAAATATATGGCAGGATGGGAAAAATATTCCAGGAGCAATTGTTACTGAGGAAAGATTAAAAGAATTCAAATGTACTATTTATAATATCTATATTTATCCATTCAAGGATTCTGTGCGGACACAGGATTATGCAAATGTATATAAAAAGATTAAGGAGGATGTAAAAAGCCAGACTGTATATAATGCTGCAGTATATGATTATTCTCCGTGGAAATCAAAAACAGTATATGCATATATGTATATAGTTGTTATGGTAATTGGAATTCTGGCTTTGACTTATCAGCTGATTGAATACAGGAACAGACGAAAGAAAGCCTATGAGTTGTTTAAGAATATGGGAATGGACAAGTCTCATATCAGGGAAATGTATATAATCGAGAATGCATTTATACTTATACCGGCGGGAATAGCAGGAATATTGCTTGCGCTTATTGCGGGAAGTGTGACAGGACATGTACTTGAAGCAAAAACCGGCTATGAATTTTACAGTGTAAATGTGGATGTTGTTATTAAAAGTGTGTGTTCCGTTATTGTTGCTGTGGTTATAGAGGAACTGACAGGATTAATATCTAATATAAAAATTTTATCGAAAAAGGACAGTTAAAAAGAAGCAATATGACAGAAGAAAAGATAATATAAGACAGCACAAGAGCAAAATGAATAGGCACAATCTTGTTATGTCAGTAAGCTCAAGATTTATAAAAGAAGATGGCACTTTAATGATAATCGGTGTAAGGCTTTTTGCATTGTGTATATGTATGGTTATTATTTTTTCTTCTTTAAAGATTCAAAATGCTTTTAAAGAATATAAGAACAATGATAACATGCCGGATATATATGGATATATTGATGTTAATCAGGATAAAACGGCATTATTTATGAATTACTGGTATTATCTTAAGGATTATAATATTCTGCCTCAGAAGTCAGTGAGTAATAATGGTGAAATCACAAGCAGGTATGACATGCGTGATTATGTCTGCAAGCAGAGAATAAGGTATAACATACATTTTGATAAGATAAAGGAATTAGTTGAAGCCGGAAATATGTGGGACTGGAATGATGCAATCAAGGTTAATGACAGTGACAGCATAGGAAGGTCTCTTGGTTTTATTAATATGGGGCAGAGTAAATACTTAAAGGATCCTAACAATAATATTCTCGAAGGATTTTCTAAGGAATTTATTGACGAGCTGATGGAAATTAATGGAATAAATTCAGTGTCATATTCTGCATTTGAATCAGAAAGAAGTTGGTTCTGGGATTCACAGAATTATGAAAAAATGCAGACATTTACATTTCATTCTGAAAATGATTCATATCATAACGAGCATCTTCCTGATTATGGAGACAGGTATCTGTTTTCTACAGAATATGCACAGCCAACCAAAGAACTATATAACAGACTGGAGAAATATATAGATAAAGAGTATGTTGATTACGAAGCATTCAAAGAAGGAAAACAGGTGGTTTTATTCTTAAGAAATCTGCCGGATGGTGGATATGATGACACAATCAATGCAGGAGACACGCTGTATTATAACTATTATCAGGTAAGCACAGATACTTATGACAAAGTTTCCAGTAAATCATATTACTATTATTTTCCGTATGAGGAAGCCTTTGCTGAGGCAAAAGCGGGAAATAAAAAGAATGATGATGAACTTATTGAAATGGAGATTGATTATGATGCATGCGTAGCTCCACAGGTAGCTGCAGTAGTTAAAGTAACTGATGAGGTTATAGAGGATTTTAAGGGAATAATTCCTGCATTTGGTTATTATACCTCAATTGCAAGTATTAATATGGCACAGCAGGCGGTCGACAGACAAAAGGATGTGATGGAAAGATATCTTGGACAGGAATTAAGTCCTGACATGGATTTTGAATTATCCTATAACCAGATAAGCATTAACTACGATCTTGCATCAACATTTTCTGCAACTAATAATAAGATAGGTGTGTATTTTAATAATAATGATATTTCTTATGACAGCAATGTAGATGTTAAGAATACATACAGGACACAGCTTATTAACAGTATTTTACAGTATGGCATAACTATAATTTCAATGATAGTTGTACACCTTCTTATTATGGCAATTGTTGTGAGAAACCGCATGGACAGAAGATATGATAAGATAAAGCTTCTGCATGGTCTGGGGATGAGACGGGGAAAGATAGTAAGAATATGTATGGCAGAAGCACTGCGTGAATCTTTATGGTGTGTAATTACAATGCCTTTAATACTTTTGATGGAACTGTTAATGTATGCAGAATTTGTAAGAAAATTGTAATCAGGAGGGATAACTATGAAAGAGATAATGCTCAGAGCGGAAAATATAGAAAGAACATATCATGCTGGAAGTGTAGATGTACCAGCACTTAAGAATTGTACACTTGAGTTTGAACAGGGAGAATTTACTGCTATTATTGGAAAGAGTGGTTCGGGAAAATCGACTCTGTTAAGGATTCTTGGAAGTGTAGATGAACCGGATACAGGTAGTGTTACTATTGGCGGCAAGAAAATAACCGGGATGAAGGACAAGGAAATATCTGAATTCAGAAGGAGACAGATTGGTTACATATATCAGGACTACAGTCTGTTTCCAGAGTTTACAGCATACGAAAATGTTGTTATGCCTATACTTATCGACGGAAAGAAACCTGACGAGAAAGAGGTTGATGACTTGTTAGAGGAATTGGGAATATCACATTGTAAGAATAAGTTTCCATCGCAGATGTCAGGTGGCGAACAGCAGAGAGTTGCAATAGCAAGGGCACTGATTACACATCCTGCTGTTATACTTGCGGATGAACCGACCGGAAATCTGGACGCAGGCAGTGCAGGTACTGTGGCACAGATGTTATCCAAGGCAAGCCAGAAGCATAACCAGACAATAATTATGGTAACTCATGACAGACAGATGGCAGATTATGCAGATAAGATAATAACTATTGTTGATGGAGTGTGCCAGTAGGATATCCATACATACGGAAAGGGGGATGCGTATGTCTGTATTTGAAATTACATTTTTAAGTGTAAAAAGGCGTATGCCGCAGATAATAAAGGCTGCATGTACGACTCTGGCAGCAGTATTTTTTGTAACAGCTGTTCTTATATTTCAGGATAATATGTATCAGTGGCAGATGTCATCGAACAAATCAAGATTCGGAGACTGGTTTTTATATGAAATCACATCAAAGGAGCCTAACCAGTCATTAAGTGAACATGCATATCTTAATGATCCTGTCAAAATAATGACCAGTGTCAGTATGTTTGATTCGGACTGGAAAAGAACCGGATATATTGTCGGAAGCTTTGATAAGGATTTTATTAATCAGGTCAGAATCAGTATTGATGAAGGAAGACTGCCAGAAAATGATGACGAGATAGCTATGGACTGGAATACATTGTTATCACTTGGATATACTGGTGAAACAGGTGAGACTGTAACTATCAGATATTGTGAGGGAAACAGTATATATGATGAAAGTGCCAGACAGGAAAAAGAATTCAGACTTGTTGGTATACTGGCTAATTATACAAATATATGGAAGAACGGAAAGAATATACCGGGAGCTGTTGTAACGCCGGATGCTTTAGAAATATTTAACTATAAATGCCGTAATGTGTATTTTTATTCTTTAAATGATTCTGT
This sequence comes from Eubacterium sp. AF22-9, assembly GCA_003458705.1. GTDB lineage: Bacteria > Bacillota > Clostridia > Lachnospirales > Lachnospiraceae > Lachnospira. The sequence continues at coordinate 38,866 of QRVH01000008.1, forward strand.
GAAAACATCTGATTATGCAACTGTTTATAAGAAGATAAAGGAAGATGCAAAAACAGAGACTGTATATAATTCGGCAGTATATGATTATCAGCCGTGGAGTTCAGCTAAAGTATACATGTATATGTATCTGGTTGTAATGATAATAGGAATTCTTGCACTTTCATATCAGCTTATTGAATACAGAGGAAGAAGGCGTCCGGCTTATGAGCGTTTCAGAAAGCTTGGAATGAATAAGGCTTCACTTCGGAGTATGTATATTATTGAAAATGCCCTGATAATTATTCCAGCGGGAATAATGGGACTTATACTGGCTTTACTTATAGGCTTTGGAACAGGAAAGGCTCTTGAAATTCATAATGGCTTCACATTTTATAAGGTCACATTAAATGTAATTATAAAAAGTGTTTTGTCAGTAATTATAGCAATAATAGTTGAAGAAATAGCAGGTATTATTGCAAACAGCCGTAAAAATCACATTTTAAATAAAAAACGGAAAAAGAAAAACAGCCAGAATGTAAATATATATAACGCCGCTGGTAAAAAATCAAAAATTAAGCCGTCTAATTTATTAATTACAGTAAGCTCAAGATTTATCAGAAAAGATGGAATATTTATGGCTGCCGGGCTTAGAATATTCGCATTATGCATATGTGCTGTACTTGTATTTTCAGCATTAATGATAAAGAAAGTATATATTGCGTACAAGGATAACGAGCAGATACCGGATATATATGGATATCTGGATCCTTCAGATTCAGGATATGAAATGTATATATATTATTACTATAGTTATATAAAAGGCTATTATAATATTCCAATACCAGATGGAGAATATTACAGTGAAGAGAGGAATGCTCTTCTGTCCAATACCAGATGGAGAATATTACAGTGAAGAGAGGAATGCTCTTCTGTCCAGTGAAAAAAGAAACAGATACAACATAAGCTTTAGTGAATTAAAAAGTAAGCTGACAAAAGGATCTGAGAGCCTTGATGCAAATAATCATCAGGATCTAATAGATTTTAATATGCTGCATGTTAATTATTCTAATAAATATTGTAAGGGAGGCAATACTAATTTACTCACAGGTTTTTCAGAAGAGTTTCTTACAGAGCTTGAAAAGATAGGTGGAATAAAGTCGGTAGATTATTCAGCGTATGAATCCGAGCGTACATGGTTCTGGGATAATCAGGATTTCCATAAGATGGGAATGGATACTATTTCACCCGATGATTATAATGTAACAAGACAATCGCCCGTTACAGATTATGGTTACCGTTATATATATTCCACAGAGTATGTTAATCCTACCAGAGAATTATATAACAAGCTTGAGAAGTACATTGATAAGGAATACAGGAATTATGATGATTTCGTTAATGGAAAACAGGTTGTAGTCTTTTTAAGAGATACACCGGATGGAACTTATGATGATACATTACAGGCAGGAGATACGCTTAATTATAATTATTATCCATTGTCTGTATGGCCTAATAAATGGTTTACATGGGATGTGGCATATGGAAGATATACATATCCGTTTGACAGGGCATTTTATGATACATATAATAATTCAGGAAAGATTAACCTTTATTCTGAATTTAATGGAACGCTTAAAGGAAGTGCAACATTTAACATGCACAGTGAAGAAGATTCTGAGAATCTGATAAATGGGTATGAGTCAATATTTGGCACGTGTGTATCACCTCAGGTTGCGGCTGTCATTAAGGTAACAGACGATGTGAAAGAAGATTTTAACGGAATCATGCCTGATTATGGATATTATACAGCACTTGCGGGAATGTCACTGGCACAGCAGGCAGTTGATAACCAGAGAAGCTTCATGGAAAGGATAACCGGTGATAAAATGACCGGTAATCTGGAATTCGGACTTAAGTATAACCAGCTAAACATTAATTATGATTTGTCATCAACATTTTCAGCAACGAATAATAAGGTGGCTGTATATTTTGATAATAATGAATTATCGTATTCTTCTAATGTCGATGAAAAGAATATATACAGAACCCAGCTTATTAACAATATTCTCCAGTATGGAATAACCATTGCCGCAGTTATAGTAATACAGCTTCTTATAATGGCAATAATTGTAAGAAACAGAATAGAAAGAAGAAAAGAAAGCTATAAGCTGCTGCATGGCATTGGAATGAGACAGGGAACAATAGTGAAAATGTGCATGATTGAGGCGGTACGGGAATCGGTATGGTGTATATTCACAATGCCGCTTATACTTATACTGGAGCTTCTTATGTATATGCGAAAGAATCTGGTTGAATAATTAAATATTATCGTGTATCATTAAAAAAAGAGCCAATCGTTGGCTCTTTTTTTACGAAAAGGACAGGTAGTTAATATGAATCAGACATATATGAAGGAGCAGAAGATACTCCCATTGTTATTAAAAATGTCGCTTCCAATGGTAATCTCAATGATGGTTAATTCGTTGTACAACATTGTTGACAGCTTCTTTGTTGCTAAGATAAGTGAAAATGCGATGACAGCTTTGTCACTTGTATTTCCGGTACAGAATCTTATAAGCTCGGTTATGATAGGATTTGCAATAGGAATTAATGCAGTCATATCATTTTTTATGGGTGCACAGAATCAGAAGCAGGCAGACAAGGCAGCCAGTCAGGGCATGCTCTTAAGCTGCATACACGCTGTTGTGCTTACTGTGATATGCATAGCAGGCATGCCGGTATTTTTAAAAATGTTTACAAAGGACGCAGAGATAGTTTCACTGGGACTTAAATATTCCAATATTGCATTTGCATTTTCAATAATGCTTGGAATCGAGCTTATGTTTGAGAAGGTGTTTCAGGCAGTTGGAAGAATGAATGCTTCTATGGTATGTCTTATGACAGGCTGTATAGTTAATATTGTGCTTGACCCGATGATGATATTCGGAATAGGTCCATTTCCTGCAATGGGAATTGAAGGCGCTGCTCTTGCGACAGGAATAGGCCAGACTTCGGCAGCAGTGCTATATATCATAATATATATTGTTAAGCCTATTCCGGTTAAATTCAGAAAATCGGAGATGAGAATAGAAGGTTCAATGGCAAAGAGACTTTATTCTATTGGTATGCCGGCAAGCTTAAGCCTTGCACTTCCATCTATTCTTATATCAGTGCTTAATGTAATACTTGCTGCGTACTCGGCTGTGTATGTGTTCGTGCTTGGAGTATATTACAAGCTGCAGACATTTCTGTATCTGCCGGCCAACGGAGTTGTACAGGGAATGAGACCACTTATGGGCTATAATTATGGAGCAGGAGAGCATGAGAGAGTAAGAAAGATATATAAGACATCAATGGTACTTATATTTGCTATTATGGCAGCAGGTACAATTCTTTGTCTTGCAATACCGGGGTCACTTATCGGTCTGTTTACAAGTAATCCAGATACAATAAGTGCTGGCGAGACAGCGTTAAGAATAATAAGTGCCGGATTTATTGTATCAACGGTATCAGTTACTTCGGCGGGTGCGCTTGAAGGACTTGGGAAAGGATTTCCGTCACTTATTATATCTGTATGCAGATATGTTGCTGTAATAATTCCGGTTGCATTCATAATGTCAAGGATAGCCGGAGCTGTTGGCGTATGGCATGCTTTCTGGATTACAGAGGTGATTACATCAGTAATTTCTTATATGGTTTATAAGAAAAATGTAAAATAATTATAAAAATGTCTTCTTGACATTGCTTGAACTTGAAAATACAATAGTTGCATATGCAATAATTGGAGGTGCAAGTAATGCTGAGAAGAATTTTTTCTTATATGAAAGAATATAAGAAATACGCATGGCTGGCGCTTATATGTATAGGTGTTGAAGTTGTGCTTGAGATTATGGTACCTAAGCTGATGGCTGACCTGATTGATACAGGTGTGACCAATTCAGATGTTCCATATATAATAAACAAAGGTATCCAGATGGCTGTATGTGCAGTTGCAGCGCTTATATTAGGTGTGGGAAGTGCAAGATTTTCTGCGCTTGCAGGTCAGGGACTGGGTGCTAATATAAGAAAGGCTGAGTATGAGAAACTTCAGTCTTATTCATTTTCTAATATAGACCATTTCAGTGTTTCGTCATTGGTTACACGACTCACAAGTGATGTAACTAATATTCAGAATGCTGTATCGACAGGAATGCGTCCATTTGGACGAAGTCCGGTAATGCTGATATTTGCAACGACTCTGGCATTTCAGATTAATTCAACACTGGCACTGGTCTTTCTTGTAGCACTGCCAGTTCTGGCAGTCATGCTCATCATAATAATCATTAATGTTGGTCCACGATATGGAAGAATGCAGGGAGCAGTCGACCTTGTAAACAGGTGTATAGAGGAGAATCTTACAGCAGTAAGAGTTGTTAAATCATATGTCCGTGGTGATTACGAAATTGAAAAATTTGGACACGTTAATGACAATCTGAAAAACGAATCAGAGAAAGCATTTGGAATAGCAGTACTTAATATGCCTGCTATGCAGTTCGTTATGTATTCTACAATTCTTGGTATTCTTCTTATTGGCGGAAGACTGATTAATTCAGGACAGATGATGATTGGACAGCTTACTTCTTTCTTAAGCTATGTCCTTCTGATACTTAATTCTCTTATGATGATGTCAAATGTGTTCCTTCTTATGACAAGGTCGCTTGCTTCTGCAGAAAGAATCATGAAGGTAATTGATGAGCTGATTGATATAACTGATGAGAATGCAAAGGACATTGAAGTTAAGAAGGGTGAGATTGAATTTAATCACGTCTGGTTTAAATATAAGGATACTGCTAAAGAATATGTGCTGTCAGATGTTTCATTTCACATTAATGCAGGACAGACAGTCGGAATAATCGGCCAGACAGGTTCATCAAAGACGACGCTTATCCAGCTTATTCCAAGACTTTATGATGCAAGTAAGGGTGAGATTAAGATAGATGGAATTAGTGTTAAGGAATACCCGGTTAGACATTTAAGAGATGCAATCTCAGTTGTATTGCAGAAGAATACGCTGTTTTCAGGCTCACTTATTGATAACTTAAGATGGGGCGATGAAAATGCGACTCGGGATGAGATTAAAGAGGCCTGCAGCATAGCATGTGTTGATGAATTCATAGACAGGCTTCCTGGAGGATTTGATGCAGAGATGGGACAGGAAGGTGTCAATGTATCAGGCGGACAGAAGCAGAGAATATGTATTGCAAGGGCAATATTAAAGAAGCCGAAGGTTCTTATTCTTGATGATTCAACGAGTGCGGTTGATACTGCAACAGAAGGAAGGATAAGAAATGCACTTGCAAAGAAGCTGCCAGATATGACTAAGATTATAATTGCACAGAGAATATCGTCAGTGTGTCATGCAGACCAGATAATTATTATGGACGGTGGTCGTGTGGACGCAATCGGAACACACGAAAGCCTGTTAAGGACTAATAAGATATATCAGGAAATATATGAATCACAGAAGGAAGGAGCTGATATTTAATGGCTAAGTATGTTGGATATAAAAGACCAAAGGACACTAAAAAGACTGTTAAGCATCTCCTTTCATATCTGGGTCATTATAAATGGGCATTCCTGCTTATAGCAATTCTTGTATTTATAAGTGCAGGTGCAGGAATTATGGGAACATTTTTAATAAAACCTGTAGTTAATAATTTTATCGTGCCGGGCAATATGAAAGGTCTTATCATGGCTGTGTGCGGGATGGGTGTAATGTATGCGTGTGGCGCACTGTCAACGCTTGGCTACAACAGGCTTATGGTGCATACTTCCCAGAAGGTGGTAAGTGAGATTCGAATGGATCTGTTTAAGCATACACAGAAGCTTCCGTTAAAATATTTTGACAATAATACACATGGCGAGATTATGAGTCATTTCACTAATGATGTTGATACGGTTCAGGAAGCAATGAACAATAGTTTTGCCATGGTAATACAGAGCTTTCTTACGCTTTTTGGAACTATAACAATGATGCTGGTATTAAGTGTAAGGCTGACTATTATTGTTGTTGTTTTTCTTATTCTTATGTTCATCTTTATCAAATACAATGGTAAACGCAGCAAGAAATATTATCACAGACAGCAGAAGGAGCTTGGCAATATCAACGGTTTTGTTCAAGAAATGATGGCAGGTCAGAAGGTTGAGAAGGTTTTTAATCATGAGCAGGAGAATTTTGAAAAATTCTGTGAGATGAATGAGAGCTTCAGGAAGGAATCAACTAATGCACTTGCATATTCAGGAATGCTGATTCCGGTAATTGTAAGTCTGTCATATTTCAATTATGCTCTTTCTGCCTGCGTTGGAGGCATATTTGTAATAAAGGGAATTATGGACCTTGGAAGCATATCGGCATATCTTGTGTATGTAAGACAGAGTGCCATGCCGTTAAATCAGTTCACACAGCAGATTAATTTCATACTTTCTGCACTTTCGGGAGCTGAGAGAATATTTGATATGATGGACGAGGCGGAGGAACTTGACGAAGGAAAGGTAACTCTGTGCAATGTCATTAAAAATGCGGATAACACCCTTACAGAAACTTCTGATAAGACAGGATTTTTTGCATGGAAGCTGCAGGCAGGGGAGCTTATTGAACTTAAGGGTGATGTAAGATTTAATGATGTTGTGTTCGGATATGTGCCTGAAAAGAAGGTGCTTAACAAGATTTCGCTGTTTGCAAAGCCGGGGCAGAAGATAGCATTTGTTGGTTCAACAGGAGCAGGAAAGACTACTATTGTTAATCTTATAAACAGATTCTATGATATTCAGTCAGGTACGATTACATATGATGGAATTGATGTAAAGGATATTAAGAAAGATGATTTAAGGCGTTCTCTTGCAATGGTAATTCAGGATACACATTTGTTCACAGGAACTATTGCGGATAATATAAGATATGGAAAGCTTGATGCAACTGACGAGGAAATCAGGGAAGCTGCTAAGATTGCTAATGCTGATTCATTTATAACGAGACTTCCACAAGGGTATGACACGATGCTTACGGCTGATGGCGGCAATCTGTCACAGGGACAGAGACAGCTCATAGCAATAGCCAGAGCAGCGATTGCCAAGCCACCGGTGCTTATTCTAGATGAGGCGACAAGCTCGGTTGATACAAGAACTGAACGGCTGATAGAGAAGGGAATGGATGCGATAATGGAGGGAAGAACCGTATTTGTTATTGCACACAGACTTTCGACAGTAAGAAATTCCAATGCCATAATGGTGCTTGAAAAGGGCGAGGTGATTGAGCGTGGCAGCCACAACGAACTGCTTGAACAGAAGGGCAGATATTATCAGCTGTATACAGGACAGTTTGAGCTTGATTAGACAGTGTTGTATACCGCATGAAATCAGTGCATAAGAGGGGAAATGTAATTATGGATAATGAAATTAAAAATGTGTTCTTTGATATTGAAATGCTTCGAAGACGGCTGATAAGGCCATTTTTTATTGAACTTGGCCTTACGGTTGGACAGGGACAGCCAGGAATTCTTAAGGAATTAAGGAAACATGGGACTATGAACCAGAAAGAGCTGGCGGATGCTTGCCTTATGGATGTAACTACAATGTCAAGAACATTAGATAGAATGGAAAAGGATGGTCTGTTAAAGAGAGAAAATAATCCGGCAAGCAGAAGGTCGTGGAATGTGTTACTTACTGATTATGGCAGCCAGAAGGCTGATGAAGTTATCAGGATATTTAACAGAATTGATAATGTTATATATAATGGATTCAGTGAAGAAGAGGTGCAGACACTATCTGTTATGGCAGGCAAAGTTGAGAAAAACCTCTGGGAGGCAATTAAGAATGAAGAGCAGAAATAAACTTATTATCAGATGGGTGTTTTATCTTCTGGGATTACTGATACTTGCACTTGGAATTATGCTTAATACGAAAGCTAATCTTGGTGTTTCACCAATAATTTCAGTGCCATATTCGATATCTCATATCATAGGATTTAACTTCGCCAATATGACGATGATTGTATATTTTATCTTTGTTTTGATTGAGATGATAATGCATACTGTGTGGTATCTTACAGACAGAAAAGAAGCTAAGTATCTTGGAATGTATATTATAAGAGATGCCTTACAGATACCGGTAAGTATAGTATTTACCCGCTTCTTGAATGTGTTCTCAGCACTTATTCCATCTGTACATAACAACATTGTATTACAGATTGTAGTATTGCTGCTTGCTGTATTATTGACAGGAATAGGAGCAGCAATGTCACTGAATATGAGAATTATACCTAATCCGGGAGATGGAATTGTACAGGCAATAAGTGATACTACAAGGCTTAAAGGCAGAACCGGCAAGGGTGTGGGCTTCTGCAAGAATTGTTTTGATATATTCAATGTCTGCACAACATTTTTAATAGGACTCTTTACTGGACATATACTTCTTGGTCTTGGACTTGGAACAATTCTTTCGATGATTGGCGTTGGTCGTGTAATTGCAGTGTTTAACAAGCTGTTCAAGGAGCGCATGAAAGCTGTTGCTTTTGATTATGTGGAAGAGTAAATAAAAGACTGGGATTACAGGCGGAAAACCTACTAGATTAAAACCTGTGAAGCTTTTAGTAGGTTTTGCCGGCATCCCATCCCGTGAGAATACGAATTACAGACTTACCTTCTTATCAAGAAGCACGGCACTTCCGAATGTGCATGCAACCACCATTAATAACTGGAATATGGTAGCTGGAAGGCTTGACATTAATGCCTGGGATAAGCTGTCTGGATTCTTATAAAGTTCAGGCAACAAAGAAGAAATCTTAATTGTTGCATATGCAAGGACACAGAATAATATAACTGAGATAAATCCTTTAATCTTATTGTTCTGCAAGGCAGTTGAAGATAGTGTTATGGCAAAGTATGCAAGTGATATAAGGAAGAAGAAAGCTATAAGGAATGATATTATTCCAGCTACAATATTAATAATTATATTGACAACATCAATACCCATAATCTTTAACATTTCTGAGAAATTCTTGAGTGCGTCAGCCAGATCACCAAAGACACCAGCCATCATGAATATATCAAGAACTCCAAAGCCGATGAATATTGCTGAAATTACTATTCCAATAATCAGTGTATAGAGCAGCTTTGATGTAATTATGCTAAGAGATGAATTAGGTGTCATGAATATCAGGTAACTGCTTTTGCTTGAAAGTTCTCTATAATATGTTACAACTCCAAATATAAATACAATAAAATAACTTACAGAGGCAGCTATTATTAAAAGTCCTCCGAAAAGGCTTGTATAGTTAATATTTTCAGTCAGGCAGAAAAACATAAACAGAGCCTGAAGTACACAGATAATACCTGCCACGATTCCTATACCGAGAAGATTCTTTCTCAATTCGTATTTTGTTAATTTTAACATTGAAGATTCCCCCTTTTAATATGCATAAATGCGTTTGTACTGGTCAACGATTGACATGCCCGAAGCTGTTCGTAAATTTTCAGCATCTCCCTGTGAAACAATAACACCGTCTTTGATAAATACTGCGTAGTCAATAACAGCTTCAAGCTCATCAACAAGGTGGCTCGACATGATGATAATCTTATCAGGTGAAGCCTTGCTGATTACCGCATTGATAACCTGCTCTCTTGCAACAATATCAACACCGTTAAGTGGTTCATCAAGCATAATAACAGATGCATTTCTTGAAAGATTAACAGCAAGCTTAAGTTTAGCCATCATTCCTGATGACATCTTGCTGGCTTTCATGTCAGGCGTAAGCTTCATCTCATTAAGATAGTTGTAGTACTGGTCAAGTGAGAAATCCTCAAAGAAATCATCATAATATTTTCCAATATCAGCACAGCTCATATAGTTATAAAAATAACTTTCAGTAGGCATATAAGCTATGTGTTTCTTAGTTTCTACTCCTATTGGAACACCTGAAAGAGTGATGTCCCCGGAAGTGGGTTTTACCAGACCTGCTATCATCTTCATTAAAGTTGTTTTACCGCTTCCGTTAGAGCCGAGCAGAGCGTATATTCTGCCAGGCATGAAGTCGATGGAAACACCATTAACGGCAGTCATCTTCATATACTTTTTAGTAACATTTTTACATTGCAGCATAATTAAATCCCTCCATATTTTATTCGTGATAATTCTTAATGAGATTAATAATCTCATCTTTAGAAAAACCAAGGCTTGTCATTCCGGAAACGAAAGTCTCAATCATTTCACTGGAAAGTTCTGCCTTTAATGTATCAATCAGATGCACATCCTCTGATACAAATGTGCCAAGACCTCTTTTGGTATAGCACAGACCACACTGTTCAAGTTCATTGTATATTCTTGCAGCAGTGTTAGGATTGACCGTGTACTGTACGGCAAGTTCCCTTGTCGAAGGGAGTTTGTCGCCAAGCTTAATCTCTCCGGTAAGAATTCTTCTCTTAATGTCATCAATTACCTGAAGATAAATCGGTGTATTAGCCTTATAATCCATAATCCCTCCTCCTGTAATAGGTAATGTACACATGACGCGCACCTGTGTACTAGCACAATAGTACACTATAACAATATAACTGTCAACAGGAATAATAAAAATAGTAAAATTTTTAAAAATGGTGTATGATAACTTAGAAAAAATGTAGAAGGAATACAGTATTTATGACGGTTCAGCAGGCATATAAAATATTTGATGTCAGATCAGATATTACTAAGATGGAATTGAAGAAGCGGTACAGACGGCTTATGCATATGGTGCATCCGGATGCTGTGCTAAACAGAGATAAATCAAACAAAGAAAATGTATATAGATACAGTGCATATGAAATTAATGAAGCATATACTGTTCTTTTCAATCAGACTGGGCAGGAATCATTGAAGAGTAACTATAAATATGATTATAAATATTCCGAATATGATGAGAAATATTATGGCACTGATCAGGAAAATGAAGAATATGATTTTACAGCTCCAGAGAATGAACATGCCTTTTGCCAACGCAATGTGTATCATTATGCTGAAGATTACAATGGCAACAACATTGGAAGATTTAAGGTTGCACGAGGCAGATATATGTGGATGCCAGATGAGGATTTTAAGTTGTTTCTGCGCAGTATATATGAATGTAGTGAGGAACTTCTTAACAGAATTGATGAAGAAACAGGAAGAGTGCATGATTCAGAATACAAAATCATATATCAGGCAGAACTTGCATATCTGTTAGCACAGCAGTTTACTGCAACATCAGATACATTGGGAAATATTCTTACATCAATTGATGATGCTGCAAATGTATTTTATGTCGGAGCAATGCTTGAAATGTCACCTGAATCTGGATTTATCAAAGCTGGAATGAAGCTGTTTCCGGCAGGAATAAAAAAGCATAGACTGTATTTAATGACTCGTTCGGGAAAAGAAGCGGGATACATATCATTTAAAGATGACAGATTATATTATGTGCTTATTCCGATACTTGAGCAGAAGCGTGCAATGGTAAAGATAGAAGTATCTTCGAAGCAGGACAGACATAATACAATGGGAGAGAAGAAATATAAGAACATTGATTTGTGGGTTAAAATCGGAAATGATGCAACATTTCCTGAAAATATTAATATGAGAATTGAAGATTTGCTTAACAGATACCGTGAAAGCGTTTAAAAGTGGTAAGAAAAGCGGTCATATCAGAACAGAATCTGATGTGACCGCCTTTATCATTTAATTCTTAGACTGTGCGTCAGTGTTGTTGTCCTGACTTTCCGTTTTGGCTCTGTCAAGCCACACACCAAGTCCACAGGCAGCAACAGCAAGAACAATGACGATACCTACTGTTATATTACCTAACATATTATTATTCATCCTTTCAAACTTAGTCAAACATAGATATTCCGAAACGAAGCTTTCTGTAAAATTTATATACAATGGTTCCGAAAATACCCACAGTTATTCCAACGGTGGATGCAACAGATACACCTCCACCCAGAATAATACCGATTATCATTAAAATATTCATATTTATTGCCTCTTCATATAGTTGTTAATATTATTAATAATATATATAAATAATGTATTACCAGAAAATGTTCTGATTTAATGATGATCTGTTATTTTTTGCCGTCAGTCTGGTGGATATAATTAAGAGTGACAGTGGTGCTGCATGTGATAGAATCATGCACTACGCCTGTCGATTTGAAATAGATACTGATACCGATAGCTGCACACAGACCGCAAAGTAAGAATTGGAATATGCGTAATACATTGCGGGAACTGCTTTTGTCTGCTGTAAGATTGGTGATTGATGTTCTCACAAGTCCAAGCATTTCAGTTGTACATGGCATGGTATCACTGACAGAGGCTTTTGGTGTAGCGAATACCTTAGCTTCTGATACAGAAAAAGAGTCCACTTCAGGAATATTCACACGAGCCCTGTCGAGGCACATGCCAATAAGGAAAAATGTTATTACAAATATGCAGCTTAACAGTCTTTTAAAGCTTTTCTTCATAAGAACATCTCCTTTCCAAAGTGAATCCCATCTGCTTTACTATATCATATTCAGCAGAGGGAATAAAGAGAAAATATATGTGAAAATGTATATTTTACAATGTTTGACAATCTAATGTGAAATAGGTAAAATACATATAATATATGCATTTTGGGATATGAAAATGCATCGTGAATCAGGAGGAATTTAATATGGCATGTTTTATAGTACCAGGTACTGAAGCTATCGTTACAACAGCGATAACTAAGATTGTTGAAAAGAAAGAGAAGAAGGAAATATGTTCGTGCGAGACAGAAGGTGCTGTAGAAGCAGTTAAGGAAGAAAAGGCACTTCCATTTTCTAGAAAGTTAAAGTGGCTTAACAATATGCTTTGGGGAGGAACAGCTTTACTTGCATTCGAGCATGTATGGCATGGCGAAGTTACTCCTTTCTTTCCATTCTTAACAGCAGCAGGCAACGCTCAGGATGCTGTGCAGATGCTTAAAGAGATGGCAACTGCCGGTGTTGGCATGGCAGTGGTTGTTACAGCTGTGTGGGTCGGTATGGTAGCAATAGCTTCCGGAGTAGAAAAGAAAGCAGCTAAGGAAGCAGAAGTTAAAGGATTGGAGAGATAATTATGACATTACTTATAGCTGTATTCGCAGCGGTTATAACTACTATTATATGGTATACTAATGACAAGCGTTCGCAGTTAAAGCTTGGAACACTTGCACTTATGTACTGGGGTGCATCACTTATGTGGATGGTAGATGCAGTTGTGGAATATATTGAACTGGGGGCAGAGTATTTTACTCCGGCATCATCAGATATGCTTAATGACGCATTTTTGGGCTTATCAGTGGTAGCTTTCGGACTTATCATATGGATTGTCATACTTATGGTTAAAGATCCGCTTGGAGTAGTACGCAAGACTGTACTTAATAAGTAAAGAAGATTGTTGGAATATGGATTTTAAGAGAAAAGAACTTGCTAAAAATGCTAAGAAGAACTTAAAAAAACATTACTGGCTGTTAGTAGCAGTCTGCCTTTTTGCGGCTTTCATTGGCTCTGAATTTACAGAGACAATGGAAGCCTTTAAAAGTTTAGGAACAGTTAACAATGAAATTCAGGGTGCAGCATCGGTTGAAGCAAATGTTGATACTGTCGCTAACAGTTCGATTGTAAGTTCTGTGGTTCAGGCAATGGGCGCAGTAATCACGGGTGACGATGATTTTGGAAGGACGCAGTCTGATGCGAAGGTTTCAGAGGCCAAAGACAATGCAACCAAGGTATTGGGAAGAACAAGAGGAGTATTTGCATCTTTAGTTAATGGTATAACATCAGGTGGAATTGTATTTACATTTGTGGATTCACTATCATCAGTCATAAGTTCAAGAAGGGCAGTAGTGCTTATACTTCTGATAGTGGCACTTATGGTATATGTGTTTATAACATTTTTTATCAAGAAAACTTATCTTGTTATATCAAGAAGAATAGTGCTTGAAACGCGCACATATGATGCTGTTCCACCTGGAAAGTTTATGTTTCTTCTCCGGGTAAAAAGATGGATGAAGGCATCGTGGGTGCTTATTGTCAATAATGTATATGAAATATTATGGTCACTTACAATTGTAGGTATATTTGTGAAGCATTTTTCATACATGCTTGTGCCATACATTATCGCGGAGAATCCTGATATGAAGGCAAATGAGGCTATAACCTTATCAAGAAAGATGATGAAAGGCTACAAATGGAGGGTATTTCTGTATGGATTATCATTCATTGGCTGGACAGTGATTGGAATGGCAACGTTAGGAGTTGTAGGAGTGCTGTTTGTGAATCCTTATAAAGCTGCATTTTATGCAGAATTCTATGCAAATGTAAGAGCAGTATATCTTGAAAAAGAACCGGAGGCGGTTAAGTGGCTTAATGATTCATATCTGTATGAAAGACCATCAGAAGAGCAGCTTAAAAATGTATACGCAGATGTATATGAACTTATAGATAGTCCGCAGCCACAGATTGATTTTGATGATTACCACAATTCGAGAATAGGAAGATTGAAGAAATTAAGAGTATTTTTAGCCAACACATTTGGCATAATACTTATTAACAGCAAGGCAGAGCTGGAATTTGAAGAAAAAAAGAAGGAAATGCTTCGTATGAGTAAGAATAAAGCAGAAGCAGTTGGAAAAGCCTATCCTGCCCGCCTTTTCAATCTTAAGGAACACAGAGTTGACCTTGAAAATACAGTGTATATGCGTAATTATTCAATACCATCGCTTATACTGATATTCTTTTCGTTATGTTTTGTGGGATGGATATGGGAGGTTACGCTTCATCTGATATCGTCACATACATTTGTAAACAGAGGAGTTCTTCATGGACCATGGCTTCCTATATATGGTTCAGGTGGAATACTCATACTGATATGTCTTAAAAAATTAAGAAATAAGCCGGTTGTGGAATTCTTTGCATCAGTAGTTTTATGTGGATTCGTTGAATATTTTACATCACTGTATCTGGAAATCAGCTGCGGAAGAAGATGGTGGAATTATAACGGATATTTTCTTAACCTTAATGGAAGAATATGTGCTGAAGGTCTTTTGGTATTTGGACTTGGAGGAGTTGCAATAGTATATATTATTGCACCGCTTCTTGATAATTTCTTCAGAAAGATTAAACTGAGGGTTGTTGGTGCAGTGTGTGCGGCATTGATAGTTGCATTCATTGTTGACATGGTATATTCCAAAAAGAATCCTAATACGGGTAAAGGAATATCAACATTTAATGATAATACACCAGAATATATGCTGGCAGAAATGTATCAGGGGGCAGAGGACAGGTATGAGGATAGAATATCTTTTAATCAGAAATTTTAAATCAATCAGAGAACTTGAGATTAATGATATTGAAGATGTACTGATTCTTGTTGGCAGAAATAATGCAGGAAAGAGTGTGGTTCTTGACGCAATAAGAGCGGTTACCGGGGATTATGAAGTTTCATTAAGAGATTTCAATGATAACGAAGGTAATATAAGCATTACAGTTCGCATCAGTATTGAAGATGAGGATCTGGCTGTATTGTATCAGAAGGGACAGGTCAGCTCTTTTAAGCATTATGACTTGTGGTATAAGGATTTTTGCAATAAACTGCCGTCGTTAAAGGATGGTATTCTTGAATTTGAGTATGTATATAGCCGTGATGGCAAGATTAAGTACAGGGATGGAGTTAAGAAAAACAATATTTATATAAAGACAGTTCTTCCCAGAATATTCTATGTTGATCACGAAAGACGCAAGTCATCAATTCAGGAAGATCTTATTATGCTGCAGGGTGGAACCGAATATGCAGATCTTAAAGATAACGTGTGTATATTTGATAAGCATAGGATGTGTAATCAGTGCTTTAATTGCATAGGAATCATTAACCGCAAGAAACCGGAACAGTTATCTTTATTAGAAACAGCGAGACTTATGCAGTATAAGCTGTTTAATTTTAATCTGGCTAATTTTGAGAACAAACTTAATGAAAAATTTAAGAACAATGGTGGCATTGGAGAAAGGATTCATTATCAGATTACATTTGATGCAGAAAAACTCATGCATGTTGATACAATTGTTCACAATGAAATGCGTGACACTGATGGGGATGTCAATGACCTTTCAGATGGACTGAACAGTATCTACATTCTGTCACTGCTTGAAACCTATGCGGAATATGGAAGTACTGTGCCATACATTATTCTGATTGAAGATCCGGAAATATATCTGCATCCTCAGTTACAGAAGATTGCAAGTGAAATCCTGTACAAGCTTTCAAGGAAAAATCAGGTTATATTCTGCACGCATTCACCGCAGATGTTATTTAACTTTACTACAAGACAGATTCGTCAGGTGGTTAACGACAGAGATAATAATACCGTTGTTACTCCGGAGGCAGATATTGATGATATATTAGATGATCTTGGATATGCTGCTAATGACCTTATGAATGTGAGCTTTGTATTCATAGTGGAGGGGAAACAGGACAGAAGCCGTCTGCCGCTACTTCTGGAGAAATATTATTCAGAAGTTATAGATGAGAATGGCAATCTCAATCGTATAGCGATAATTGCAACTAACAGTTGTACAAACATCAAGACTTATGCCAATCTGAAATATATAAATACATTATATCTTAAGGATGAGTTCCTTATGATAAGAGATGGAGATGGTAAGGATGCTGACCGTTTAAGAGACCAGCTTACCAATTACTATAAGCAGCGTGCAAAGCAGGATTATGGCAATCTGCCAAGAGTAACAGACCGTAATGTGCTTATATTAAAATATTATTCATTTGAGAATTATTTTCTTGACCCTGAGATAATGACTAAGATAGGCGTTGTAAAAAGTGTAGACCAGTTCTATGATATATTATATGCCAAATATAAAGAATACCTGTACCGCCTTGTCAGCACTAAGAAAATGTTAGAAAAACTGAACATAACAATTGAGACAAGACAGGACATCATAGACAACATGGAGAATATCAGAAAATATGTCAGAGGACACAACCTGTATGACATATTCTACGGACGTTACAAGGGTGAGAAAGAAAATGCAATATTAAGAGCGTACATAGACGCAGCTCCAAGGGAGAATTTTGATGATATATTCGATGCAATTGATAACTTTGTATACTTTAATAACCGTAAGAATTAATTAAAAAATTGTATTAATCCTAAGGGCGTCTAACTACCGTTGCATCTCTCTATGATACATGTTCTCATGGATTCCTGCATCTAGTGTGAGTAAATGCCGCCATCTATATAGTTTATTACGGATAGGTAAATCAAACGCGCTTCGCTTGAACGAGATTTACCTATCCGAACTTTTATAGATAGCGGCATTAACTCACACACGATTCGGAATAAATCGAACATGCACCATAGAGAGATGCAACGGTGGTTATACACTCTTATTAATGCAATATTTAGTTGGATGACTTCTTAATTAAATCAGAATACCAATAAGCGGAATCTTTAGGGATTCTCTGTTGTGTTTCATAGTCTACGAACACTAATCCGAATCTTGGGTCGTAGCCGCTGTGCCATTCGAAATTATCTGTGAATGACCAGTGGAAGTAGCCGAGTATTGGGACACCGGCTTTGTAGGCTTTCTCAAGGTCTGTGAGATATCTTGTCAGAAAGTCGATACGGTTGCTGTCGTGGACTTTGCCATCAAGACTTATGATATCGTTGCAGGCAAGTCCATCCTCAAATATATATATTGGAAGATTATATCTTTCATACAGATATCTTATACCATAATTCATAACACCGGGAGTTACAGGCCAGCCGAGAGCTGTTCGTGGACTGCCGGGCTTTTTATTAATATAACCGGCTGCATTTATTTCATGTCCGTTATATACATTTATGCCAAGATAGTCTATTGGCTGGTGTATTAGTTCAATATCGCCCTTTTTTACGAATGGCAGTTCTTCATAATGTCCGATTTTTTCAAGACCAGGTTCAAGATGTAATTCTGTACCAGCAATGTCAGGATATCTGCCAAGGCATGTCATGTCACAGAATATAGTGTGGTTAAATGTCATGTTGCCTTTAACAATATTGAAACATTCAGCTCTTGCAGCATCAATGTCTTCGTCACATTCTTTTGAAGGATAGCATAGGCCGCCAGTGCTGGAAAAACCAATTTTTACAGGCTGTTTTGCAACGGCACGCATCTTAGTGACAGCAAGACCGTGAGCGAGTGCAAGATGGTGGATTACAGACAGGACAGATACTGTGTCAAGCTTCTTGCCAGGAGCATGAAGTCCAAGCATGTATCCGAGTCCGGATATAATCTGTGGTTCATTGATGGTAGCAATATTAGTTACACGGTCTGAAAAATGTTTACATATGAATTCAGCGTAATCAGCAAATACGAAAGCTGTCTCGCGGTTAAGCCATCCGCCTTTATCTTCGAGTGCCTGAGGTAAATCCCAGTGATAAATCGTTATGAATGGTTTGATATTATTTTCAAGGCAGAAGTTTACAATTTTATCATAGAAATCAAGTCCGGCTTTGTTGTAGCGGATATTGCCGTCAGAATCCTTAACAATTCCATCAGGAAATATTCGTGACCATGAAATTGAAAAGCGGTATGCCTGAATACCAAGATTTTTCATAAGTGAAATATCCTCGCGATAGCGGTGATAGTGGTCACATGCTTTGTTGCCATTCTCATCATGTGCAATATTACCCGGTTTATTAGAGAATGTGTCCCAGATAGAAAGACCTTTGCCATCTTCGGTAAAGGCTCCCTCTATCTGATAGGAACTAGAGGCGGTACCCCATAAAAAGTTCTTATCAAACATAATAATTCCTTTCTGTATAGTTGTCAGATGTTAACAGTTACATTATATACTTTAGTGTCTTTATTATATGGAACAGTGTTGCCACTGATTTCACTGCCATTGACAATAAGAGAAGAAACTCTTTCGTGCTTCTCATTGCTGATAGTAATGTTATATACAGCATCTCTGAATTTTCTTGTAATTGTCAGATTCTTAATGGAATCAGGCAGACAAGGGTCAATGGTGAGTCCTTCAAATGAAGCTCTTACACCAAGTATATATTGAGATATACTTGTAAATGTCCATGCAGCGGTGCCTGTAAGCCAGCTGTTTTTGGCTTCACCAAAGCTTGCGGCATCTTTGCCGGCAATCATCTGTGAATATACATAAGGTTCAGTCCTGTGTATCTCACTTATCTCTTCAAGATATGCCGGACATATTTTCTTGTATGTTTCGAATGCTCTGTTTTTATCATCAATAACGGTTTCAGCAATAGATACCCAAGGATTATTATGACAGAATATTCCAGCATTTTCTTTGTATCCAGGCGGATAAGAAGATACCTCGCCGAGTTCAAGATGATATGACCTGTAAGCTGGTTGTAAAATCATAATTCCGTACTTTGTATCAAGAATTTTTTCTACTGAATCCATAGCTTTCTGTGCGAGTCCTTCTTTGACACCTATACCTGCCATAACACAGAAGCCCTGTGGTTCAATGTATATCTGTCCATCTTCACATTCATGTGAACCAACCTTACGGCTTTCGGCATCATATGCACGAAGGAACCATTCACCATCCCAGCCTGCATCAAGAACAGCTTTATACATGTCATCAACATGGGAACGTACAGCATTTTCTTCCTCTGTAAGACCTGCTATGTGGCATATGTCTGCATATTCATTGCCATATTTTACATACATTCCGGCGATAAATACCGATTCAGCAACAGGTCCTTCTGATGGTCCGGTAGTCTGGAAAGATTCACCCGGAGCAGAAGAGAAGCAGTTTAAGTTGAGACAGTCATTCCAGTCAGCTCTTCCGATAAGTGGCAGCTTATGCGGTCCAAGATGAGTAGTTGTATAATTAAAGGATCTTCTTAAATGTTCCATAAGCGGCTGTGCCTTACTTGTATCGCAGTCAAATGCTACCTTTTCATCAAGAATGCTGAAATCGCCTGTTTCTTTAAGATATGCAGCTGTTCCTGCAATAAGCCAGAGAGGATCATCGTTAAAGCCTGAACCAATATCAGAATTACCTTTCTTAGTTAATGGCTGATACTGGTGATATGCACTTCCATCTTCAAATTGAGTAGCAGCAATATCAAGAATTCTCTGTCTTGCTGAATCAGGAATAAGATGTACGAAGCCAAGTAAATCCTGGCAGGAATCTCTAAATCCCATACCACGTCCGGTTCCAGACTCATAATAGGAAGCAGATCTTGACATGTTAAATGTTACCATGCACTGATACTGATTCCATATATTAACCATACGGCAGAGCTTCTTGTCTTCTGTGTCAACAATATAAGATGAGAGAAGATGAGTCCAGTAATCTTTTAAAGCAGCAAGAGCTGTATCAAATTTTGCCGGAGTGTTGTATTTTTCAAGAAGGGCATATGCAGGTTCTTTGTTAATGATTCCGAATGATTCCCACTTCTTATCATCAGGGTTCTCTGCATATCCTATAATGAATACATATTCTTTCTCTTCGCCCAGCTCAAGGTCAATATCGATTCTGAAAGATCCAACAGGTGACCATCCGCTTGCAATAGAATTATAAGATGTACCTTCTTTAACAGCTTTAGGCATTGCAGGACTTCCGTATGTACCGATGAAACTTTCTCTGCTTGTATCAAAACCGTTGGCAGCAGTGCTGACGGCATGAACAGCATAATGGTTACGCCGTTCACGGTATTCTGTCTTGTGATATATTGCTGACATGGCAGCGGTGCCAATATTAATCTCTGGCTGAACTTCAACTTCGCCTGTGCTGAAGTTACGCTGGAAGTTGTTGCAGTCATCAACTGCATTCCATAAACAGAATTCTATATAAGAATATACAGATAAATGTTTAACAGAATTTCCTGTGTTCTTAATAGTAAGTTTATCAAGTTCACAATTATCTCCAATAGGAACGAGAGCAGTCTGTGTAGCTTTAATGTCATTCTTGGATGAAGAAATCACTGTATATCCAAGTCCGTGACGACATGTATAATCCTCAACTGGTGTCTGGGATGGCTGCCATCCAGGATTCCATATGGTATCCTCATCTTTAATATAAATGTAGTGACCGTTGTTATCTAAAGGAGAATTATTATAGCGATATCTTGTGAGTCGGAGCAGCTTGGCATCCTTATAGAAACAGTATCCTCCGCCGGTATTGCTCTTAAGACTGAAAAAATTCTCGCAGCCTAAGTAATTAATCCATGGCAATGGAGTTTCTGGTGTAGTTATGACATATTCTTTATTGATGTCATCAAAAAACCGATTGCATATTATACCTCCTGTACACATATAATTTATAGAAAACGATTAAGTGCATTAAGGTACAAGCTCTAATATTGATTTTATAGTAATAAGTATATTTTAAGGCTTGGATTAAATCAATGATTATTTTGAATTTGAATAAGAATTGGTAGAAATGCACAAAAAATACAATGATATATAAGAAAATAAGTAAAATTTACAAAAGTGCTTGCATTTATATCTGATATGAGTTATAGTAAAGCTACGAAAACGATTAAGTAATGCATGAAAGGAATGAATCTATGGTATCTATGAAAGATGTTGCTGTAGAATGTGGGGTTTCAATTGCTACAGTAAGTAAAGCTCTCAATGACCATAGTGACATCAGTGAAGAGACACGCAGGAAAGTTAAAGAGGCAGCTAACAGACTTGGATATTATCCGAATTCAGCAGCCAGAGCACTTAAGACGAACCGTTCATATAACATAGGAGTTCTTCTTAATAATGGTCTTGCACATGAGTATTTTGCCGAGGTTCTTGAGAGTTTTAAGAATGAAGCAGAGAAGAAGGGGTATGATATTACATTTGTAAGCAATCACTCTAAGAAGATGACTTTCTACGAACACTGTTTATACAGGAATTTTGATGGCGTGCTTGTAGCTTGTGAGGATTTCAGCAATCCTGAAATCTATGAAATGGTTAACGGGAGATTACCAGTTGTGACCATCGACTACATTTTCAATGGCAGTACATCGGTCAATTCTAACAACGTGAAAGGGATGAGTGAATTAGTACGTTACGCGTACAGCAGGGGACACAGAAAGATAGCTTATATTTATGGAAACGTTGAATCAGAGGTTACGAAAGAACGTCTGGCAGCCTTTTATAAGACAATGGGTGAATTAGGGGTAGAAGTTCCAGATGAATACATTAAAGAATCAACCTATCTTGATTCGATAAAAGCTGAGAAGCTTACATATGAGCTGTTAAAATTAAAGGAACCGCCAACATGTATTTTTTATCCAGATGATTTATCTGTGGTTGGAGGAAAGAATGCTATTAAGAATATGAAATTGCATAGTCCGAAGAATGTGTCTGTTGCAGGTTACGATGGAACAAGATTCTCGCAGATGTTAAATCCTAAGATTACAACAATTCGTCAGAACACCAGGGAGATCGGCAAGATTGCCGCAGATGAGCTTATAAGTGCTATAGAGAATCCCAGGGCAACGATAGTAAAGAGGGTTGTTGTAGATGCGGAACTAATCGAAGGGGAAACAATTAAAAAGATAGGAAACTAAAGGTGTCGTCTAAGATTTATGGAGGGTTTTTTATGAAAAAGAGATTATTAAGTCTGGCACTTGGCACAATGATGGTGCTTTCCACATTAGCAGGTTGTGGATCAAAGGATGGTGGTTCGGCAGCAGTTAATACTAAGCCTGAGGAACAGGGTAAGGTACTTAACATTTACTGCTGGAACGAAGAGTTTAAGAGCAGATTTGAAGGATATTATAAGAATGTTCCTTCAGATGTTAAGGTAAACTGGGTAATTACTCCTAACGAAAACAACGCTTATCAGAATGCTCTTGATGCTGCATTATTAAAGCAGAAGGATGCAGCAGCAGATGATAAGATTGATATGTTCCTTATCGAAGCTGATTATGCTTTAAAGTATGTTAACAGTGATTACACACTTGATGTAAAAGATGTAGGCCTTACAGATGATGACCTTAAGGACATGTATCAGTACACAAAGGATATCGCAACTGACAGCAAAGGAAAACTTAAGGCTACAACATGGCAGGCAACTCCAGGACTCTTTGCTTACAGACGTTCTATTGCTAAGGATGTTCTTGGAACAGATGATCCGGATAAGGTTCAGGAAGCACTTTCAACTTGGGATAAGTTTGATAAGGTAGCTGAACAGGCTGCTGCTAAGGGCTACAAGATGCTTTCAGGTTATGATGATTCATACAGAGTATTCTCTAACAATGTATCAGCTCCTTGGGTTGATTCTAATAACAAGATTGTTATTGATGATAACATTATGAAGTGGGTTGATCAGACTAAGAAATATACTGATAAGGGCTATAATAATAAGTCATCTCTTTGGGATTCAACATGGGCAGCAGATCAGGGACCTTCTGGTAAGGTATTCGGATTCTTCTACTCAACATGGGGAATTAACTTTACACTTTTAGGTAACTCACTTGCTACACCTGTTAAGGAAGGTGGTAAGGAAGAGGTTGGTAACGGTATCTACGGCGACTATGCAGTATGTGAAGGTCCACAGAGCTACTACTGGGGTGGTACATGGATTTGTGCAGCAGCAGGAACAGATAACGCTAACCTTATAAAAGATGTTATGAAGACACTTTGCTGTGATAAGGCTACAATGAAGAAGATTACAGAAGATACTCAGGATTATACTAATACAACATCAGGTATGAATGAGATTGCTAACAGCGACTTCAAGTCAGCATTCCTTGGTGGTCAGAATCATATCAAGTTATTTGCTAAGTCAGCTCCTAAGATCAGCATGAAGAATATCTCTTCTTATGACCAGGGTCTTAACGAAGAATTCCAGAAGGCTATGAAGGATTACTTCGATGGCAATGTAACTAAGGATAAGGCTCTTGATAACTTCTATAAAGCAGCTATTGAGAAATATCCAAACCTTTCAAAGTAATTAGTAATTGCTAGTCATTAAGGCACAGTCATTATAATAAGTATGTTATATGGCTGTGCCTTTTTATATGGCAGGAATGGAGATATGTATGAATAAAAAGAAGAAAAAGTTTGTAAGCTATGCAAAATGGGGATACATATTTCTTATACCGTTCTTTGCAGTATATATTGTGTTTTCATTAATACCACTGATTTCTACATTTTATAATAGTTTTTTTGAGAACTATATGGTTGGACTTATGCAGGTCGGACCTAAGTTCGTTGGATTTGACAATTACAAGGCCATACTGTTTAACGGTGATACATTGCTCTATCTGAAGAATACAATGATAATGTGGCTGATGGGATTTATTCCACAGATTCTTATATCATTGCTTCTGGCGTCATGGTTTACAGATCTTAGATTAAGATTAAAATGTACAGGATTTTTCAAAACTATAATCTATATGCCTAATTTGATTATGGCATCTGCATTTGCCATGTTATTCTACGCAATATTTGCAGATCAGGGACCAATCAATAACATGCTTAACAGTATGGGATTGCCTACATATAGATTCCTTGCAGAGGTAGCAGGAGCAAGAGGATTGATTGCTCTTATGAACTTCCTTATGTGGTTTGGTAATACAACAATAATTCTTATGGCTGCCATCATGGGCGTTGACCCTTGCCTTTTTGAAGCAGCAAGAATTGATGGTGCTAATTCAAGACAGATATTTGGAAAGATTACACTTCCGCTTATTAAGCCTATTCTGGCATACACACTTATTACATCACTGATTGGTGGAATCCAGATGTTCGATGTTCCTCAGATTCTTACTAATGGTAATGGTAATCCGGATAGAACAAGTATGACGGTTATCATGTATCTTAATAAGCATCTTTATAGTAAGAATTATGGTATGGCAGGTGCACTTTCAGTTATTCTGTTTATTGTAACAGCAGTACTTAGTATATTTGTATTTAATTATATAACTAAGGATATGGAAGCGGCAGGAATAAGAAAAGCTAAGAAGAAAAAAGCAAAGGAGGCGAAGTAATATGAGTAATTCAGGTAAAGCCTCTGCAAGTGCCGATATTAAAGGCACTAATGCTGGAGTGAAAGACAGGATAATACTTACAACGGAGAGAGTGTTATGTTATATCGTGCTTATTCTTATAACATTCTTGTGCCTTTTCTCGTTCTATGTACTTATTATTAATACAACAAGATCACACCCTGATATCCAGAAGGGATTCTCATTCCTTCCGGGAAAGTCATTTATAGTCAACATGAAGAATGTTCTTGCTAATGAGAATATTCCTGTTGTCAGAGGTATGTTTAACAGCTTGTTTGTTGCAGCATGTTCAGCGGTTCTGTCAGTGTATTTCTCAGCACTTACAGCATTTGCTATTCATGCATATAACTTTAAGTTAAAGAAGTTTGCATTTACATTCATTCTTCTTGTAATGATGGTGCCAACACAAGTGTCAGCACTTGGATTTGTTAAGATGATTGGAGACTGGAAACTTCTGAATTCATATATACCTCTTATTGTTCCTTCAATCGCAGCGCCTGTAGTATTCTTCTTCATTAAGCAGTATATGGACAGTGTGCTTCCAATGGAACTTATAGAGGCGGCAAGAATTGATGGCGCAAGAGAGTTTAGAATATTTAACCAGATTGTTCTGCCTCTTATGAAGCCAGCTCTGGCTGTTCAGTTGATATTTACTTTCGTATCATCATGGAATAATTATTTTATACCTTCACTCCTTATTAACAAGGCAAGTAAGAAAACACTTCCACTGCTTATTGCACAGCTTCGAAGTGCAGATTTCTTAAAGTTTGATATGGGTCAGGTGTATATGATGATAGCATTTGCTATCGTACCAGTAATCATCGTATATATCTGTCTGTCAAAGTTCATTGTAAGAGGTGTTACACTTGGTGGTGTTAAAGGTTGATATGCTTTTAGATGACAAAGAACCGTTCCGATTTAATTCGGGACGGTTCTTTTTTTGATGTGTGTCAGTCTGGCACACGCTTCTGATTGTATGGTTATTCAAAAATGTATTCTATATATCTATCCAGATGTTCCCCTGTTTTAAGAACTGGCGAAGGAAAATTATCATGATGCATTGCATCAGGGAAAAACTGTGGTTCAAAGCATATGCCATGCTGGTCATTATACTGGATGCCATACTTGCCAGTGCATCTGCCTATATAGTTTCCGTTATATAGCTGTAAACCCGGAAAATCTGTTTTTACATACATGGTTATTCCGGTTTCAGAGTCAGTTACTTTAGCTGCATATTCATATGAGTCTGACAGGACATAATTGATATCAATGTAATCAGTGCCTACTTTTCTTGGCTTGCGGAAATCATACATTGTTCCCTCAACAGAAAGAATATCACCTGTCGGGATGCTGTGATTATCTACAGGGGTATAGCAGTCTGCACCTATTGATACAATATAGTCACATATATTCTTTACGCCGGAAAAGTTGAAATAACTGTGGTTAGTAAAATTGCAGACGGTATCCATATCTGATACTGCATCATAGTGTATTTTAACAGAATGATTGTCTGTAATTGTAATTGTCTGCGTAACAGTAAGATTTCCGGGGAAACCATTGTCAAGATGAGGGCTGTTAAGAGTAAGAGTAAGTGAATCAGAACTGACGTTATATTTCCACATACATTTGTTGAAGCCACGTCCGCTGTGAAGGGTGTTGCAGCCTTCATTAGCCGTAAGATGCCAGTCTTTTCCATTGAGAGTTATGCATGCTCCGGCAATTCTGTTGGCAAAACGTCCCATAGTGCCACCAAAATTCTGCTGGTCATAATAGTATTCTTCAGGAGTATCATAGCCAAGAATTATATCACGGCGCCTGCCGTCTGAATCAGTCGTGAACAATGACTGGAATGTTGCGCCATAGTCTGAAACGTAAAGTGAAATGTCATTGTGTGAAATCTTTATAAGATGACACATTGTACCATCGGGGAGTCTGCCCCATTCTTTGATATTATATTCCATAATTCCTCCTTGTTCTTAATATACAGAATTAAAACAAGGCGTCAGATAAACGCCGCAGGTTACATGGTTAATACGAACATTATGTATGAACTAAGTATATCATTTTATACAAAGAAGTTCTATGCTTTTTATGTAAAATATGATATATTTATTTACATGTCGGAATAATAAAATATTTTATTATAGGAGTGCAACTTGGTATGTTTTGGGCAAATTTGTTTTATATGATTTTAGTTACCACATTTACTGGGAGCATACTAACAGTGGCATGGTTTGTAACTTCATATTTACTTGATAAGACTGGTCACATTGATTTATCTTATAGTCTGAGCAAGATTGTTGTAATATTCTGGATAATACCAGTTACATATATGATTATAAAATTGATTGATGGAGTTGGTTTTGTATGGCTTGGATATGCATTTGATGTATCACCGGTAATTGTCATAGTGGCAAAATGCATTGCTGGCGTATGGCTGGCTGGTATAGTTGTGGGCATGGTTGTTTATATACGTAAACGCATAAAACTCTCAAAATCCAGCAGACAGGCATTTGTATGTGATAACAAGACTGAGATGTTCTTTACACAACTCAAGGAAGAACTGGAACTTGGAAAGCGCAGAATCAAATTAAGACAATCATACAGTACAACTACAGCATATGTTACCGGAGTAGTCAGACCTTGTGTTGTAATAAATGCAGAACGTTTTACGGAGAAAGAACTGAAAGTTATATTTTCGCATGAGCTTACACATATATTACATAAAGATATTTTCTTCCGATATTTAATTGCAATTGCATCTGTTTTAAATTTCTTTAATCCTGTTATGTGGATATTCTCAAAGACATTTATAAAATATTCTGAATATGCATGTGATTACAGTGTCTGCGTAAGGGCTGATGGACTGCGTGAATATTATGGGATTCTTCTTGGTATGGCAATAAAGAATAAAAATCTGATGGATATTCTGTCTGCAAGTTTATATGAGAACAAGAGCAGTTTAAGAGAAAGATTGGAGCGTGTTATGAAGAGTTTTAATGTTGAGAAGAAATCAAAGTCAGTTGCAGTAATTTTATCAGCAATGTTTTTTGCAATCAGTATATTAACAGTAGCAGGAACATCTACATTAGTTGCGAAAGCATCTGTAAAGGCTGCAGATGTTACTTCTGATGTGGAACAAAATACATATAATGATATTGTTGAGTATTATGAAGCACCTGATGAAGGTAATGATGTCATTACAGTAGTGGATGGAGATGATGCTGATACTGACGGAGTAGCAACATATGCATCAAGAGGAACTATTTCATGGAATATATATGCAGGAGTACGCAGAACAACTTCAAGTTTTATGCATCTGATGGTCAGCGAATTGTTACAAGCATATTTTCAGTTGACCCTTCTCATACAGTAAGAGTTGGTATTATACAGCCGGATGGTTCTAAAAGATATGTGCTTTTAAATAATAATAATTCATATGTATTTGAACTTACAATGAGCGGATTCTATGCGGTATATATTATTAATGATTCAACAGAGAAAATCCATGTTGAAGGTGCTTATGAAACATATTAATAGTTACAACTGTAAAGATTAATCAGGACGGAGAAGATATGAAGATATTACATTGTGCAGATATTCATCTTGATTCTGCTATGACAGCCAATCTTGATAAAGATAAAGCCAAAGAAAGAAAAAGTGAGCTGCTGGCGTCTTTTAAGGATATGGTTGCATATGCGGTTAAAGAGAATATAAGGGTTATTATAATTGCAGGAGATTTGTTTGATACAAGAAACATTTCTGTTGGAGCAAAGAAAGAAGTTTACAATATAATAATTAATAATCCGGATATAATGTTTTATTATCTTCAGGGAAATCATGACAATGGAAGCTTTTTAGCCTTTCTGGAAGAAGTTCCTGATAATCTTCGTATGTTTGGAAAAGAATGGACAAGTTATAACGCCGGGGTTATTGATAATGGCAGCATAATAAAAAATGTTGTTATTACCGGCGTTGAGCTTGACAGTGATAATTCTGGAAAGATATATGGAAGTCTCTCGCTTAATGCAGGCAATTATAATATTGTTGTACTGCATGGGCAGGAGGCTTCTCATATTTCTAAAAATAATGCACAGGTAATAAGCCTTAAGGATTTGAGAAACCGTGGAATTGATTATCTAGCATTAGGACATGTGCATGAATACTCAAGTGACAGACTTGATGCCAGAGGTGTGTATTGTTATCCGGGATGCCTTGAAGGAAGAGGCTTTGATGAGGCCGGAGAACATGGATTTGTAATACTTGATATTGATGAAGTGACAGGAAAGTCTGACACATATTTTGTTCCTTTTGCAAGGAGAAATGTTTATGTTGCACAGGTTGATGTAACAGGATGTGCGAATACATTTGAAATAGAACAGTGTGTAAGAAAATTTCTTGCAGCTTCCGGTTATGCAAAAGAAAGTCTGGTAAAGATTGAACTTACCGGAACACTGGATGTTGAATGTGAGAAGAATACAGATTATCTTTGCAAACAGTTTGAAAGCGGATTTTTTGCATTTAAGATAAAAGACTGTACACAGTATAAAGTAGATTATATGTCGTATGAACATGATGTTTCACTTAAAGGTGAGTTTATAAGAAATGTTATGGCAAGAGAGAACATTAACGAACAGGATAAAGCAGAAATTATCAGATATGGATTACAGGCATTACAGGGAGAGGAGATAGGCTGATGAGACTTATCAGTTGTACAATTGAGAATTTTGGAAAACTGAATAATGTTACATACGATTTTACCAATGACTGTAATACTATATGTGAGGACAATGGATGGGGTAAGAGTACACTTGCGTCTTTTATCCGTGTCATGTTTTTTGGATTTAAGAATGAAACCAAGAAGAAACTGGTGGATAAGGAAAGAAACCGTCTTATGCCTTGGCAGAAGGGCGTTTATGGCGGAGAAATTGTTTTTGAGACTAATGGGATAGTCTATTCTCTGAGGAGAACTTTTGGAAAGAAACAGGCAGATGATGAGTTTCTGCTTGTAAGAAAAGATACTAATATGGAATGTGATGCTTTTTCTTCTGACATAGGAGAGGAATTGTTTAAGATAGATGCACAGTCTTTTGCGAGAACTGTGTTTATAGGGCAGAGTGACTGTGTCACAGCCACTACTGACAGTATTAATGCAAAGATTGGTAATCTTGCAGATAATACGGATGATATCAATAATTTTGAGACTGCAGTTGGAAGACTGACAGCAGAACTTAATAATATAACAAGCACAAGGGTTACAGGCTCTATAGCAAAGAGAAAGTCAGCAATAACGCAGTTACAGGCACAGATTAATAATTATTCTGAGATTGATAAAACTATTGATGAGCAGATGGCAATAAGAGATGATCTGTGCAGAAAAAGAGATGCACTTAAAGCTGATAAAGAAAAAATGCAGGAACAGCAAAGAAAGCTGAGTGCCCAGAAGGATGTTCAGGCATTAAAAGAAAAATATCAGCTGCTTGTAAAAGAATGTGATGTTAAAAAGAAAACATTTGAAAATATTAAAGGATATTTCAATGAGGATGTTCCAAAAAAGGAAGATGTTTTAAAAGAAATGAGTCTTCTTGATGAAGCGGGCAGGATGAGTGGAAAAATATCTCATTCTGATGGCGAAGGCAGCGGAATGTACAATGGGTTGTCTGTAGAGGAACAGGATAAGCTTGAACAATTAAAGAAACGTTTTAATAAAGGAATACCTAATAAGAATAAGGTTGGACAGATCCATGATATATGGGCTTCTGCCCAGAACAGGCAGAATGGACTTGTCGGCAAAGAGATGAAACTTGATATTGCCAGAGAAAATCAGAATGTCAGACTTGAAAGGGCAGCTGCATATAAGAATACAGGCTTTATTGGATTAATAGCGGGCATTATTGCAGCAGTAGCTGGCGTAGTATTACTTTTCTTTGTTATGCCGGCGGGAATTGTAATGATTGTGGCTGGGTTATGTATTGCCGGTATTTTTACTGCTATGGGTGCTGCAAAGAAAAAGCAGCATGAAGAAGAATTCCAGAGCATCAAAGATGAGTCTGAAAAGAAGATTAAGGCGATAGAAGATGATATCAATGATGACAAGAGCTTTATTGCAGGTACTGAAAAGGCTGTAAGACAGTTCTGTGAAGAGTATGGTATTTTATTTAACAGGGATAATGTTGCGTGGGAATTGTCAGGTCTGAATCGCGATATAGATGCTTATCATGAACTCGGAAAGAGGATAAGCGAGGAACAGGATAAGCAGCAATTATACAGGAAAGAATATGATAAGCAGATAGAAGATATAACACATTTTCTTAAATTGTATATAAAAGATTTTAATCAAGAGGAAAGTATTGGAGAAATGCTTAGAAATCTTGACAAAAAGCTCGATGAATATTATCGTGCTAAAAGTGAGTATGAAAATGCGCTTGCAGTAAAAGCAGGTTTTGAAGCAGAAACAGATATAAGCATATTTTCCGGTGATGAAAGTGAAGCTGATAAAGTTTCACTTGAAGAACTTGCGGGTCAGATGATGCATACTGACAGTATGATTGAAGAATATTTACAACAGATAGAACAATGTAATAAGCAGCTGGAAAGCCTTCAGGTACAGTCTGATGAATGTGAAAACTGCAGACATGAACTTGAAGAATTACAGAATGTCCAGGAAGAGGAAAAGAATAAAGAAAGACTGTTGAAACTGACAAAACAGATTATGGAGGATTCAAAGCAGTCTTTTACTTCTGAATATATGGGCCCTGTAATGGCAGGCTTCAGAAAATATTATACTATCCTTACCGGATGTGAACCGGATGCATACAGTCTTGATGCAGATACAAAGCTTACTGTCATGGAACAGAATATGCCAAGGGATATAGGATATCTTAGTGCAGGGAAGCAGGATCTGGTTGGAATATGCATGCGAATGGCACTTGTTGAGGCAATGTATAAAGAGGAGAAACCATTTCTTATATTTGATGATCCGTTTGTTAATCTTGATGATAATAACATTAAGGGAGCTATGAAGCTTCTTGACGAGATTGCAAAGGATTATCAGGTTATATACTTTACATGTAGTGAAAGCAGAATATACAATTAGTGTAAAATACATATTTATTAAGGAGAGATACAATGGAAGAAGTTATTCAGTATGTACCTAATCTGTATGCAACCTTTTGGGCACTTATACCGCCACTGGTTGCTATCATATTAGCGTTAATTACTAAAGAGGTTTACAGTTCACTTTTCGTCGGAATTGTAATAGGAGGATTGTTCTATGGAAATATATTCCAGAGCGGGTTCAGTTTTGAAAAATCAGTTCTTCATATATTTGAAGATGGTCTTGTAGGAGTATTGTCAGATCCTTACAATGTAGGAATTCTGGTGTTCCTTGTTGTACTGGGAATCATGGTGTGCATGATGAATAAAGCAGGTGGTTCTGCAGCATTTGGAGAATGGGCTGGAAGACATATTAAGACAAGAGTTGGAGCACAGCTTGTTACGGTGCTTCTTGGAATTCTTATATTTATTGATGATTATTTTAACTGTCTTACTGTTGGAAGCGTTATGCGTCCAGTAACAGACAAGCATAATGTTTCGAGAGCAAAGCTTGCATATCTTATTGATGCAACAGCGGCACCAATCTGTATTATTGCGCCTATATCTTCATGGGCAGCAGCGGTAACAGGTTTTGTTGAGGGCGAAGATGGTTTTGGAATATTTATTAAGGCTATTCCTTACAATTATTATGCATTATTTACTATTGCAGCAATGATTCTTATTGTAGCGTTAAAGGTTGACTTTGGCTCGATGGCAGTTCATGAAGCAAATGCAGCTAAGGGAGACTTGTATACAACTCCTGACAGGCCATATGCTAACGCAACAGAAGATGTAATTAAGGGACGCGGAAGAGTGTTAGATCTGCTGTTTCCAATTATTACACTTATAGTTTGCTGCATAATTGGAATGCTATATTCAGGAGATTTTTTCAAGGGAGTAGGATTTGTTGATGCATTTTCAGGAAGTGATGCTTCGGTAGGGCTTATGCTTGGAAGTTTCTTTGCACTTATAATAACAATTGTGTTCTATGCAGTAAGAAGGGTACTTTCATTCAATGAATCATGCTCATGCATACCGGAAGGATTCAAGGCAATGGTACCGGCAATCCTTATTCTTACATTTGCATGGACACTCAAAGCAATGACAGACAGTCTGGGCGCTAAGGAGTTTGTTGCCGGACTTGTAAAAGGAGTATCGGGCGGATGGTTAAGTATTCTGCCGGCAGTTATATTTCTGGTTGCGGTATTCCTTGCTTTTGCAACAGGAACATCGTGGGGAACATTTGGAATTCTTATTCCTATTGTTGTAAATACATTTTCAGGAACGAACCATACAATGATGATTATATCAATCTCAGCATGTATGGCTGGAGCTGTCTGTGGAGACCATTGTTCACCAATATCTGACACGACAATTATGGCTTCGGCAGGAGCACAGTGTAATCATATGAATCATGTGTCTACACAGCTTCCATATGTAATTGTAGTTGCAGTTATTTCTTGTGTGACATATGTTATTGCAGGATTTGTACAGAATCCTGTTGTTCCTCTTATTATAGGTTTAGTTATTCTTATAGGTGCATTTACAGGTATCAAATATATTAATAAGGGTAAGAGTAATGAATAATATAAAGGGAAGCCTGATACTGCTTCTTACTGCATTTATCTGGGGGACGGCATTTGTTGCACAGACAAGTGGTGCAGGAGCAGTTGGAACATTTACATTTAATGCTGCAAGGTCTATAGTAGGAGCGCTGTTTCTGGCAGTCGTAATTGTAATTAAAAATGTGTTGGATAAAAGAAATAATTCTGGAAAAGTAATTAATACAGAGAATGAAAGCCATTTACAGACATGGCCACTGGGTGCAGGCATAATATGTGGAATTGTTCTCTTTGCAGCGATGACTTTCCAGCAGTATGGAATAAGTGTATATCCACAAGGGGTCGCGGCATCAGGAAGGTCGGGCTTTATTACAGCAACTTATGTTGTTATGGTTTCGGTAGTTTCGGTTTTTATGGGTAAGAAAATGCACTGGATAACCGGCGTTTCTGTTGCAGGATGCGTTGCCGGAATGTATCTTTTATGTATGTCTGGTGGTGTATCAGGAATATATCTTGGAGATGTCCTTGTGTTCCTGGGAGCAATATGCTTTACAACACACATTCTGGTTATTGATAAATTTTCAAGTGCTGACAGCATGAAAATGTCCTGTATACAATTTATTGTTATTGCAATTATTTCAACATTTGCTATGATATTTACGGAAAATGTTACATTTGCAGGAATTAAAGCTGCGCTTATTCCGATACTTTATGCAGGTGTATTGTCAGGCGGTATAGCATATACACTTCAGATGGTTGGACAGAAATATGCACAGCCTTCGGTGGCATCTATTGTCATGAGTCTTGAATCAGTGTTTGCAGTGCTTGCCGGATGGATTGTACTTGGGGAATTGTTAAAACCAAAAGAGATAATGGGGTGTGTACTTGTGTTTACAGCGGTTATTCTGGCACAGATACCAGGAATGAAGAAGGGTGATACGAAATGAAAAAAATAATAATTGGGTTAGCGGTACTTGCGTTGATAGTATTTGGCGGATATAAGCTGCTTAATAATATTTCATCAGGCGATGCTATTACCAAGAGTGTGCAGTTTGATTATGAAAATGTACAGCAATATGATGGAACTAAGGCATATGTAGAGGTTAACGGTAATAAGCCGTATTTTACAGAGAAAGAGCTGACAAAAAAAGCATATGTTAAGTATGCGGCTCTGGATACTCTTAAAAGAGTTTCATCAACTATGGGGTGCATAGGAACAGAAACTATGCCTGAAGATGATGAGAAAAAAGACAGCATGGGTGATAATTATCCAACAGGTTGGAACAGCGAGAAATATGAATGCATAGATGGTGACGGATACAGTCAGAAAAGAACTTCATGTATTGCAAGGTTTTTGAGTGGAGCTTATACTGAAAAAAGAAATATCATCACAGCAAGTACTTTTATGAGTAATAATATGAATGTATATGAGGTCAGAATTGCAAGATATATAGAAAGAACTTCTAATCATGTGATGTTGAGAGTTACTCCAATATATAAGAGTGATGAACTTATGTGCAGAGGAGTTCTTATGGAAGCTTATTCTGTTGAGGATGATGGAGCAGGAATATGCTTTAATGTTTTCTTATATAATGCCCAGCCTGGCATCAGCTTTGATTATTCAACAGGAAAATCAACATATACAGGCGAATATCTTAATCTTGCTAAAGTCACACGGGATTATCAATATATTATAAATAATGGCACAATGACAATTCATAGGCCTGATTGTGAGAACGCAGACAAGATAGGAAGCAGAAATATATTATATTCTAATGCAGAAAAGGAAGAACTTATTGGAGCAGGATATACGGCAGCGGAATGCTGTAATCCATAGTTTATAACTTTTTAACAATTGTTCACGATTGTTATACAGACATATAAGGATTTTTCTGGTAATATAAATCTATCGAATCATTATTTTAAAACAGAGAGGAGATAGGGACATGAACAATAGTTTTGAAAGCTTCGAATTATCTACAGAACTTATATTCCAGAGGTTCCTGATGGATAAGGAGAGAAGAAAGAATTTTTACAATGGTCTTGAGCTGGCAGATTATATTGCACTCAAGGTAATGGAGAAAGATTGCATTGATGGCAAGGATAAGACATATCTTAAGGATTTGTCTTCATTTATGAGAATATCAATTCCACAGACATCGGCAATCGCAAGCAGTCTTAAGGACATGGGCTATGCTTTATGGAAACATGATGGCAAAGGAACAGATGGTACATATCTCGTATTCACTGATGCCGGAAGGGATTTCTTGAAAAAAAGAGAAGACAATAACAGAGAATATTATGGTAATGTTATTGCTGAACTTGGTGAAGAAAGAACTACACAGATACTTAGTGATATGAGAACTCTTGTTGAAGCTATGGAGCATGCATCAAAAAAGATGCACCTTAAGGAGGCAGAATAATATTACAGAATATAAGGGAGAATAAAAGCAATGAGTAATGTTAATACTAAGAGTAATGTGAGAACGATAGCGGTGACGGGTATGCTTTCAGCGGTAGCAGTAGTTCTTATGTATCTGGAGATACCGATTCCTATTATGCCAGGATTTATCAAGTTTGATTTTTCGGATCTTCCGGCGTTGCTTGGTGCTTATGCACTCGGACCAGTGGCAGGTATTATAATATGTCTCATTAAGAATGTTGTACACCTGGCAGCTTCACAGAGTATGCTTGTTGGCGAACTTTCTAACTTTATACTCGGTTCCGTATTCGTGTTTACAGCAGGAATTGTTTATAAGAAGAAAAAGTCTAAGACAGGAGCATTGCTTGGCGGTTTATGCGGTGCCATGGCAATGGGCGTGTTCAGTGTGTTCTCGAATTATTTTATAGTGTATCCAGTGTATTATAAGCTGGCAATGCCGGAAACAGTAATATTAAGTCTGTATCAGGCTTTAATTCCATCTATGAAATCAATTATGCAGTGTCTGATATGCTTTAATCTTCCTTTTACAATAGTTAAAGGTCTTATAGATGTTGGAATATCAATGCTTATATATAAGCCATTGTCTCCACTTCTTAAGGGAAAACATTAATATAATAATATATATTTGATAATATGCAGAACTTTGGTTAAATCTGAAGTTCTGGCATATTTTTTTGCTTTTTACAGATACTAACAGATATGAATTAATACACAATGCATATTTGAAACGCAAATCATGACATTTATTTGTGAAAAATGCACAAAAAATAATCTGAAAGTTTGTGAATGAGTGTGATTGATTTTGAATGGATGCGATTGTATTATAATTATAACAAAAAAGGTCGTGAAGCCAGAAAGGAGAGACAATGGTATATACAGTAACATTTAATCCGTCACTGGATTATATAGTGGAAGTTAAGAGTTTTGAACTGGGGATGACGAACAGAACATCATATGAGCATATGCTTCCAGGTGGTAAAGGAATTAATGTTTCAATAGTTCTTAATAATCTTGAATTTGATACAACAGCATTTGGTTTTGTAGCCGGGTTTACCGGAAAACAGATATGTAACATGGTATCAGAGTATGGCATTAATACAGATTTTATTCAGGTTGATAATGGTTTTTCAAGAATAAACATGAAGATTAAGAACATAGATGGAACAGAGATTAACGGAATGGGACCTCAGATATCAGAAGATAATCTCCATTCTCTTGTAAGTAAGATTGACAGACTTTCAAGTGGAGATGTTCTTGTGCTTGCAGGAAGTATTCCTTCATGTATATCAGACGACATATACAGAAGAATAATGGAAAGACTACAGGGAAGAGATGTTAAGATTATAGTTGATGCGACAAGCAGGCTTTTACTTAATGTCCTTGAGTATCACCCATTTCTTATCAAGCCTAATCAGCATGAACTTGGAGATATATTTGGTGTTAAGCTTGAATCTAAGGAAGAGGTTATTCCATATGCAAGGAAGCTGCAGGATATGGGAGCTGTCAATGTGCTTATATCGATGGGTGGAAAAGGCGCAGTTCTTATTGATGAACATGGAAACGTATATGAAGCAGATGCACCAAAGGGCGAACTTAAGAATTCAGTAGGTGCAGGTGATTCAATGGTTGCAGGATTTATGGCGGGATATCTTCAGACATGTAATTATGAAGATGCATTCAGAATGGGCGTTGCAACAGGAAGTGCCAGTGCATTTTCAGA
This sequence comes from Eubacterium sp. AF22-9, assembly GCA_003458705.1. Classification (GTDB taxonomy): domain Bacteria; phylum Bacillota; class Clostridia; order Lachnospirales; family Lachnospiraceae; genus Lachnospira. The sequence continues at coordinate 76,707 of QRVH01000008.1, forward strand.
AAATCTTGCAACAAAAAGAGAGATTTCAGAGGTATTAAAGCGGGTAGAGGTTACCTGCAAGAGATAATGTAAAGGAGGTATTTTATGAGAATTACAGATTTACTTGATAAGAGAAGCATTAATCTTAATGCTGCTCCTAAGACAAAGAGTGAGGCTCTTGATATGGCTGTAGAACTTATGGCAAAGAGCGGAAAGATTGATGATATTGAAAGCTACAGGGCTAAAGTATATGCAAGAGAAGAAGAAAGTACAACAGGTGTAGGAGAAGGAATAGCAATTCCTCATGGCAAATGCAGTGCTGTTAATGCACCAGGACTTGCAGCAATGATTATTAAGGATGGAGTTGATTTTGAATCGCTTGATGATGAGCCGGTAAAGGTTCTTTTCCTTATTGCAGCGCCGGATACTAAGGATAACGTACATCTTGATGTATTAAGTAAGTTATCAGTGCTTCTTATGGATGAGAATTTCGTAGCAAAGCTTATGAAAGCCGGAAGCCCTGAGGAGTTTCTTGAAATCATAGATGGGGCTGACGAGGAATCCAAGAGTATAGATGAAAGACTTGAAAAGGAAGACAATAAGCCGGCTAAGATTCTTGCAGTTACTTCCTGCCCTACAGGTATTGCACATACTTACATGGCAGCAGAAGGACTTGAGAAGGCAGCAGCTAAGGCTGGATGCGCAATTAAGATTGAGACAAGAGGTTCTGGCGGAGCTAAGAATGTACTGACAGATGCAGATATTGAATCGGCAGAGTGTATTATTGTTGCGGCAGATGCACAGGTTCCAATGGAGAGATTTGATGGAAAGAAAGTAATTGAGTGTCAGGTTTCAGATGGAATTAATAAAGCAGATGAACTTATAAAGAAAGCTCTTGCAGGAGATGCACCTGTATATAAGGCAGGAACTTCTGAAAAGAAGGAAAGCACATCAGCAAAGAAAGGCGGCGGAATTGGACATAAGATATATACACAGCTTATGAATGGTGTATCACATATGTTACCTTTCGTTGTAGGCGGAGGTATTCTGATTGCCATAGCATTTCTTATTGATGGACTTAATGTTGATATGAATGCACTGTCAGAGGCAGAACGAAGCAACTTTGGTACGATAACACCTGTTGCGGCACTGTTTAAGTCTATCGGTGGAGCAGCATTTGGCTTCATGCTCCCTGTTCTGGCAGGATTTATTGCAATGGCCATTGGTGACAGACCGGCACTTGCACTTGGTTTTGTTGGTGGTTATATCGCAGCTAATGGAAAGTCTGGATTCTTAGGCGCTCTGGTTGCAGGTTTTGCAGCAGGATACATTATAGTTCTTTTAAGAAAAATATGTGATAAGTTACCAGAGGCATTGGAAAAGATAGCACCTGTACTTATATATCCGGTAGTGGGTATTCTGGTAATAGGACTTGGAATGACATTTATTGTAGAGCCTGTAATGGGTGGGATTAACACAGGACTTAACAGCTTCCTTGCAGGAATGGGAAGTACAAGCAGGGTCCTTCTTGGATTCATACTTGCAGCCATGATGGCAATTGATATGGGTGGTCCGTTCAATAAAGCAGCATATGTTTTCGGAACTGCTTCCATTGCAGCAGGTAATTATGATATAATGGCAGCAGTAATGATAGGTGGTATGGTTCCACCATGTGCGATTGCTCTTGCAACAATACTTTTTAAGAATAAGTTTACTAAGGAAGAAAGAGATGCCGGTCCAACTAACTTTATTATGGGACTTGCATTTATAACAGAAGGTGCAATACCCTATGCGGCAGCAGATCCTTTACATGTAATACCAGCATGTATCATAGGTTCAGGTGCAGCAGGTGCTGTCAGTATGTTTTTCAAATGTACTTTAATGGCACCACATGGCGGCATTTTCGTATTCCCTGTAGTAGGCAATGCAATATATTATGTGATTGCACTTGTGGCAGGAACTATCATCTCAACAATATGTTTAGGGCTCTTTAAGAAGAAAGCAGCCTAAGAAAGGTGGTTTTAATTATGAAGGAATTTAAGTACGTTATTACAGATGCAGAAGGCATACATGCTCGTCCGGCAGGAGAGCTTGTAAAGGCTGCTAAGGAATTTAGCAGTAAGATTACAATTACTAAGGATGGCAAGTCAGGAGACTGCAAGAAAATCTTCGGTGTTATGGCACTTGCAGTAAAATGTGGAAATGAAGTTACAATTACTGTAGAAGGTGAAGATGAAGAGGCTGCAGCAGCTAAGATTGAAGAATTCATGAAGAGCAATATGTAGCAGTCAGGAGGTGCACATGAATAAATATACTGGAAAAAGTGTATTTGGAGGCATTGCTATAGGTAAGATAATGGTGTATGAGAAAGGTGAACATCAGGTTAAGCGTGTAAAGATTACTGATGCAGATGCAGAGAAGAACCGTTATTATGAAGCTGTAGAAACAGCCTTTAAACAACTGGGGGAACTTCATGATAAAGCACTTCGCGAAGTTGGCGAGGCTAATGCGGCAATATTTGAGATACATCAGATGATGCTTGAGGATGACGATTATAAGGAATCTGTTGAGCATATTATCGAGAGTCAGATGGTGAATGCAGAATATGCTATAGCCCAGACAGGGGATAATTTTTCACAGATGTTTGCAGCCATGGACGATGAATATATGCGTGGAAGAGCAGCAGATGTCAAAGATATTACAGAAAGACTGTTAGGAATACTTTCCGGCAATACAGGAAGCAGTGTAGATGCAGATGAGCCTGTTATTATGGTGGCAGAGGATCTGGCACCATCAGAGACAGTCCAGATGGATAAGAGCAAGATATTATCATTTGTTACACAGAAGGGTTCAGTTAATTCACATACTGCGATTCTTGCAAGAACAATGGGCATTCCGGCTTTAATTGGTTCAGATATTGTTATTGATGAATCTCTTAATGGAAAGCTTGCTGTTGTCGATGGAACTAACGGTGTTGTATACATTGAACCTGATGAGACAATCCTGTCAGCAATGCAAGAGGAACAGCGCAAAGACAATGAGAAGAAAGCTCTTTTGCAGGAACTTAAAGGCAAGGAAGATGTGACTTTAGATGGCAAGAAGATTAAGCTTTATTCTAATATTGGTAACATTAAGGATCTTGCAAATGTTATTGCCAATGATGCAGCAGGAATCGGACTGTTTCGAAGTGAATTCATATATCTTGAATCTGATACATTTCCAACAGAAGAAGAACAGTTCAACATATACCGTACTGTAGCTGAAAGCATGGCTGGAAAACCGGTAATTATAAGAACTCTTGATATCGGTGCTGATAAGCAGTGTGATTATTTCGGACTGGATAAAGAGGATAATCCTGCTCTTGGTCTTAGAGCAATTAGGATATGTCTGACAAGACCTGAGATATTCAAGACACAGTTACGTGCTCTTTACAGAGCAAGCGCGTATGGAAACATATCTATCATGTACCCTATGATAATCAGCGAACAGGAAGTTGATAAGATTAAGGTTATTGAGAATGAAGTCAAGGCTGAGCTTACAGAGCAGGGAATTGAATTCGGCAATCCTAAGAGTGGAATTATGATTGAGACTCCGGCAGCAGTAATTATGAGCCGTCAGCTTGCTAAGAAGGTGGATTTCTTCAGTATTGGAACTAATGACCTGACACAGTACACGCTTGCGATTGACCGTCAGAACACAAAGCTTGATGATTTCTACGATGCTCATCATCCAGCCATTCTTGCCATGATAAGAATGGTTGTTGAGAATGCACATGCAGAGGGCATCTGGGCTGGTATATGTGGTGAACTCGGTGCAGACACAACACTTACAGAAGAGTTTCTTAAGATGGGTGTCGATGAGCTTTCAGTTTCAGCAGGCAAGGTGCTGGCTGTAAGAAAGGTGATTCGTGAGACGAGGATTTCTTAGGAAAACTGCTGTAAGGGTATTGTTGAGAGTTCTTTGGTTAGTGAGCGTTCTGGGCGTGCTTTTGTAATTTTCCTATAAGAAACATTTTTATTATGTATTGATAGGTTAATTCACCAACAAAATTGAAAAATATGGAATAAAAAGCCTATAAGAGCAGTCAACTTGAGACATCTTATAGGCTTTTTAATTAAAAAACAAGACTAAGATAACAGACATATATAAAATAAACCTATAAGTGTTGTAAAAATGCGACTATTGATAGGTATCATAATAAGGAGAATTAGCTAATGGTAAAGAAAATAGTGAAAGACCCATTCTTTCTGGCACAGAAATCAGTGGATGCAACAGAGTCGGATAAACAGGTGGTTACAGATTTACTTGATACATTAATAGCCAATCTTGACCACTGTGTCGGGATGGCTGCTAATATGATTGGAGTCAAAAAGAATATTATTGTGGTGGCAGCAGGACCATTTCAGTTTCCAATGATTAACCCGGTAATAACTAATAAGTCAGGAGAATACCAGACGGAGGAAGGATGCCTGTCATTAGAAGGTGTGCGTCCATGTACGAGATATCAGGATATTGAAGTGGATTATCTTGACCAGAATTTTAAGAAACAGCACAGAAAATATTCAGGTTGGACAGCGCAGATAATACAGCATGAGATTGACCATTGTAATGGGGTTGTAATATAAGATAATTGTTATATAGAGCAGGCACTTTTCTTTAAAGAATAGTGCTGCTCTATATTTTGAGAGAAAAGTGTAATACACTAAATAAAGTGTAATATGTCATACACCTTTTCTCTGATTTTGCCATATAATTTGACAGTTTTTTGAAATTTCACGCCGTATATCATGCGGTATTTTTAAGAATATTTTTCAATAATTCTTAAAAATTCACAAAGTGTTACAGTAGGTACATCGCGTGTAATGCCATTCTTGTTTCCATCAATGCATTTTATTCGACAAATAAATCGATCAACATATTCTATAACAAACAGGTTGTCAGAGATAATGATGCAGCGGCCTCGTTTAATTTGATTTTTTTTAATTTTAGATATTTTTGCCTTAATACTGAAATCATTTTTTGGGGATTTTTCCTGATAAAACTTGTTTTTCAGGTTGTCAGAGATAATGATGCAGCGGCCTCGTTTAATTTGATTTTTTTTAATTTTAGATATTTTTGCCTTAATACTGAAATCATTTTTTGGGGATTTTTCCTGATAA
>QRVH01000080.1 GCA_003458705.1 Eubacterium sp. AF22-9
TACATTTTTATGATTGGGATTCTTATGATTTTTTGTGCATGTATGAAGTGATTTATGTATCATTTTTTTATGGTTATGTTGGTTAGACGTGAGTTGATGTCAAATGATTTTTTGTGCATGTATGAAGTGATTTATGTATCATTTTTTTATGGTTATGTTGGTTAGACGTGAGTTGATGTCAAACAGAGTTGTATTATATGATTCGACAACAAAATTATGGGTAAATACTATAAAAAGCAGTGCATTGTTTACTATAATTTTTCCGGTAATGAATTGTGTCATTATTGGAATTGTGGCTGCTATGAAAAATGCTGTTTTTACATGTAACTGGAGTAAGACTGGAAGTATGGCTGCGGCTATCATACCTTATTATGAATTACATGAAATAAACACATTTATTGTGGCTGGATTATCGGTATTTCTTGATATTATAAGACTGCAGGTTACATTATTTATTGTATGTATTGCAAGTTGGCTTGTACGAAAGACAATAGTAGTATTTCTGGTTGTATACATTAATATTATTATTGTGAATATACAGCCGCTTCTTGCTTATTGCGATATGAATGTAAAGAGTATCTATAATTACATGATTGTGTCGAAGATGGGGACATATCTAAAGGGAATATCTGTATTTGATAATGTAGTACTGCCTGTTATTATCTGGGCAGTGTGTGTTACAGCCAGTTTTCTTGTGTTCAGATTCTATAGAAAGGACATGCTTAAGAACTAATGAGATGTTTTATTAATGTATTTAAGGCAGACCTGAAAAGGTTCTGGAATATTGCATGGAAATTATACATAGCATTTGCAGTGTATTCTTTAATGCAGGCTTTAATATTCTTTGCTAATATGAACAAATCAATCAATAAGGGGAGGATAGCAGCAGTGTCGTTAGGCGACAGCCTTATGGATTTCTTTAAAGGAGCTAAAGAGTTCTATCCCGAAAGAAATCTGGCGATGGATATTCCGGTGCTTGAGATATTTGTCCTTTTATTTTTGCTTTTTATTGTTGCGTATTATATTAATTCGGACAGGAGTGCGTTAAGCAGGAGCATAATGATTGCCTCGCGTTCACCAGTGTACTGGTGGGTCAGTAAATATATTATCGCAGTATTAGCTGCACTTGTATATATGGTTCTGATAATTGTAACATTTGCAGTCAGTGGCTTTGCAGTTCTAGGAAATAAGTTCAGTCTGAGGATGCATTTTACCGCCAGAGAGAACATAAAACTCATACTTGGAAGTGAAGATATAAGCTGCCAGACCAATGTTGTTTTACTTATGGTTCTGTGTACGCTTAGCTTAATTACTGCATGTATTATAATTCTGCTGGTTTCATATGTGTTTAACTCTATATTTGGATTTATTATTAATCTATTGTTATTCATATTCAGCATATGTTATATGAAGTGGTTTGGCTTCTATAATTATATGATGATGTACAGAATCCCGCATGTTTATGACAGATGGTATCTTGGAGCGTTATTAATGCTGGGGATAGATGTGGGGATTATGGCTACTGGAATTATATATTCAAGAAAAAGAGATTTTCTGTAGGAGGAGTAAGTATGTATATTGAATTGAAAAATGTATCTAAGAAAATTAAAGGCATTGATATTCTTGATGATGTCAGCATTAGAATGGATCTGGAAAGATATATGGTTTCAGGGGAAAGAATGGAAGTGGTAAGACAATGCTTATGCGTGCAATAGCAGGTCTTATCAAGGTTACAGGAACAGTTGATATTGATGGGAAGATATTAGGAAAAGATGAAATGTTTCCGCCAAGCATAGGTATTCTTATAGAGAATCCGTCATTTATAAGTAATTATACTGGGTTTGAGAATCTAAAGACTCTTGCTTCAATCAGAGAAAGAATTGATGATAACAAGATAAGACAGACACTTACTGAGGTTGGGCTTGAACCGGATGATAAGAGAACATTCAAGAAATATTCACTCGGTATGAAACAAAGACTAGGTATAGCGGCTGCGATAATGGAAGATCCAGATATTATTATTCTTGATGAACCGATTAATGCGCTTGATGATTCAGGAACTGAGCAGGTAAGGCAGATTCTTATGAAACATAAGCAAAGAGGGGCACTCATTATTATTGCATGTCATGATGCTGATGAACTGGAATTCCTGTCAGATGAGATTATTGAGATAGCAGAAGGAAAAATACAACCAAAGAAAGATAAGAAAAGCAATAAGCAGTAAAAAATAAGTTCCTGCAGTATCCAGTGCTTCTGGCACAATGGAAACTGCAGGAACTTTTTGTTAATCTTCGTCGTTAATATCTTTCTGTGAGACAGCAGCAGCTATAACTGATATGATAACCACAGCAGCAATAATGGCAACTGCAACACCTATAATTGGTCCGATGAATAACATAAAACTCATAATATCACACCTCTTCGAACATATTTATTATATCCATTATATATCGGAATTATAATATGTACAAGCAATTAAGCATCTTTTTTAGATTCTTTTTCTTCTTTAGCAAGGTTTTTGTTAGCAGTTGAAAGCATAAGCTTGATTCTGTTTAACTGGTTAACCTCGGAAGCACCAGGATCATAATCTACAGCAATTATGTTAGCTTCGGGATATGCTGCACGAAGTTCTTTGATAACTCCCTTTCCTACAATATGGTTAGGCAGACATGCAAATGGCTGACAGCATACGATATTGCCTACACCATGATGGATAAGCTCAATCATTTCACCGGTAAGAAGCCAGCCTTCACCAGTCTGGTTGCCAAGTGATACGAAGTCTTTAGCGTAATTGGCTGTCTCACTAATCTTAGATGGAGCATCGAATCTCTTGCTTTCTGCAAGTGCCTTGGTTCCAGCCTTTCTGAAGGTTTCAAGTATCTTTATAAGTGTACTTGAAAGAATAGCCCCTTTCTTAGGTGTCTTTAATAATTCATGCTTATATGTTGAATTCTGCATACAGTAGAGAAGGAATCCCATAAGGTCAGGCATAACAGCCTCAGCACCTTCTGCCTCAAGTAACTCAATAATGTGGTTGTTAGCAGCAGGCATGAACTTAACAAGAATCTCTCCAACAACACCAACTCTAGGCTTCTTGATATCCTTAAGCGGAATATTATCAAAATCCTTAACAATAGCACGGAGGTTCTTATTGAACTCTTTCATATGAACCTTATTTTTAGTAAGCTGTTCAATGCAGACCTTCTTCCATTTTTCATGAAGTGCATTAACTGAACCAGGAACTGCCTCGTAAGGTCTTGTACGGTATACAACATTCATGAAGATATCACCATATTCAACAGCCATCATAGCTTTCTTAAGCATTGGTATATCATAGCTGAAGCCTGGATTAGATTCAAGTCCCTGTGCACTAAGTGAGATTACAGGAACATCTGGAATACCAGCCTTTATAAGTGCTCTTCTGATGAAGCCGATATAGTTGGAAGCACGGCATCCGCCACCTGTCTGTGACATAATAACAGCAGTTCTTGAAAGGTCATATTTGCCTGACAGAAGTGCATTCATAATCTGTCCGACTACCATAAGTGAAGGGTAGCATGCGTCGTTATTAACATATTTAAGACCTACATCTACTGATGACTTGTTGTCGTTCTCAAGGACTTCAATATTGTAGCCACATGAATTAAGGGCAGGACCTAATATGTCAAAATGTATTGGTGACATCTGAGGGCAGAGAATTGTGTAATTCTTTCTCATATCTTCAGTAAACTGTACTCTGTGGTAGGCAGATGACTGAATCTTTCTCTGGTAATTCTTCTGTTCACGTACTCTTAAAGCAGCGATTAGTGAACGTACTCTGATTCTTGCAGCACCAAGGTTATTAACCTCATCAATCTTAAGTACTGTATATATCTTTCCAGACTTAGTAAGTATATCGTTGACAGCGTCAGTAGTAACGGCATCAAGACCGCATCCAAATGAATTGAGCTGGATAAGGTCGAGATTATCTACAGTCTTTACATAGTTAGCAGCAGCGTAAAGTCTTGAATGGTACATCCACTGGTCAAGAATGATAAGAGGTCTTTCAACTGTTCCTAAATGTGCAACACTGTCTTCTGTAAGTACAGCAAGTCCGTATGAATTAATAAGTTCAGGAATACCGTGGTTTACTTCAGGGTCAACATGGTAAGGACGGCCGGCAAGTACAATACCGCGCTTTCCGGTTTCGTTAAGGTAAGCGATTACTTCTTCACCTTTATTTCTGACATCCTGTCTGCAAGCCATCATTTCATCCCATCCGGCTTTGACAGCAGACTTAATCTCTGCGGCAGGAATGTATGATGAGAATTCCTCAACAAGTCTTTTTGATATCTTCTCCTCACTTTCAAATGACATGAAAGGATTTCTGAAATCTATATTCTCTGTTTTAAGTTCTTCTACATTATTCTTGATGTTCTCGGCATAAGAAGTAACGATAGGGCAGTTGTAGTGGTTGTTAGTGCCTTCATATTCGTTATGTTCATAAGGTACACAAGGATAGAAGATGAATTTAACACCCTGCTTAATAAGCCACATGATATGTCCATGTGCAAGCTTGGCAGGATAACACTCTGACTCTGATGGAATTGACTCAATACCTAATTCGTAAAGCTTGTGGCTTGACTGAGGTGAGAGTACAACCCTGTATCCGAGTTTTGTGAAAAATGTATACCAGAACGGATAGTTCTCATACATGTTAAGAACTCTTGGAATACCTACAGTACCTCTTGTAGCCTTTTCTTCTGAAAGAGGCTCATAGTCAAAGAGTCTGTGGAACTTATAATCGAAAAGGTTAGGAAGCTTTTCTTTGTTCTTCTCTTTACCAAGTCCACGTTCACATCTGTTACCTGTGATAAACTGTCTGCCGCCAGAGAATTTATTGATTGTAAGGTGACAACTGTTAGTACATCCCTTACATCTTGTAAGCTTTGTTTCATATGTAAGAGAGTTAATCTTATCTATAGAAAGCATAGATGATTCTGATATACCGTCATATCTTTCTCTTGCTATAAGAGCAGCACCAAAAGCCCCCATTATACCAGCGATATCAGGTCTGATTGCCTGAACACCTGTAATTTTCTCAAAACTTCTAAGAACAGCGTCGTTGTAGAATGTACCACCCTGAACAACGATATGCTTACCTAAATCATCAGGGTCAGAAATCTTGATAACCTTGTATAAAGCATTTTTAATAACAGAATAAGCAAGTCCGGCAGAGATATCTGCAACTTCAGCACCTTCCTTCTGAGCCTGCTTAACCTTGGAATTCATGAATACTGTACAACGTGTTCCTAAGTCAATAGGGTGGTTCGCAAATAAAGCAGCCTTGGCAAAGTCCTGAACTGTGAAGTTGAGGGATTTTGCAAATGTTTCTATGAATGAACCACATCCTGATGAACATGCTTCGTTAAGCTGTACTGAATCTACAGTCTGGTTCTTAATCTTGATACATTTCATATCCTGTCCACCGATATCGATGATACAGTCTACTTCAGGGTCAAAGAAAGCAGCAGCGTAGAAATGTGACACTGTCTCAACTTCTCCCTCATCTAACATAAGAGCCGACTTGATAAGTGCTTCACCGTAACCTGTTGAACATGACTGTACAATCTTGGCTTCTGGTGGAAGCAGTGTATATATCTCTTTAATAGCTTTAATTGTTGTAGCAAGTGGTGAACCGTTATTGCTTGAGTAGAATGAGTAAAGAAGATTACCGTCTTCATCAACTAAAGCAACCTTGGTTGTTGTTGAACCCGCATCGATTCCGAGATAGCAGTTGCCTTTGTAAGATGCGATATCAGCAGTCTTAACATGATGAGAGCTGTGACGCTTTGTGAATTCATCATATGCAAACTGGTTCTCAAAAAGAGGTTCCATACGTTCAACCTCGAACTCAAGCTTAATCTTTCCTTTAAGTCTTGCGATAATGTCTTCTACAGGAACACATACATCTTCACTGTAATTCATTGCTGAACCAACAGCAGCAAATAAGTGTGAATGGTCAGGAGCAATGATTTCATCCGGACCTAAGCTTAATGTACGGATAAATGCCTGTCTTAACTCTGATAAGAAATGAAGTGGTCCGCCTAAGAATGCAACATTACCACGGATTGGTTTACCACATGCAAGACCACTGATTGTCTGGTTTACAACAGCCTGGAATATAGATGCAGAAAGGTCTTCCTTAGTTGCACCTTCATTGATAAGAGGCTGGATATCTGTTTTGGCAAATACTCCACATCTTGCGGCAATAGGGTATATTGACTTATAGTTCTTGGCGTATTCGTTAAGTCCCATTGCGTCTGTCTGTAACAGAGTCGCCATCTGGTCAATGAAAGAACCTGTACCACCGGCACATATTCCGTTCATTCTCTGGTCGATACCGTTAGTAAAATAGATAATTTTAGCATCCTCACCACCAAGCTCGATTGCAACATCACACTGTGGAGCATAATCCTGAAGGGCAGTAGACACGGCTACTACTTCCTGTGTGAATGGTACTTCTAAATGCTTGGCAAGAGTAAGTCCGCCTGAACCTGTGATAACAGGATATACTTCAAACTCACCAAGTTCTGCCACTGCCTTTTCAAGAAGTGACTGGAGAGTTTCCTGGATATTCGCAAAATGCCTTTCATAATCAGAAAATAAAATATTATTATTATCATCTAAAACAGCGATTTTTACAGTTGTTGATCCAATATCAATACCTAATTTGAATTTATTCATAACCTAATACAGCTGCAGCTGTCCTCCTTAAAATAAATATACAAAAGTTACCCATTGCATAGTGACTTTGGTGAAAAAACGCAAAATATGTCATTTTCTATGCAACTCATGCATTATAGAGTAAAATGGAATAAATTTCAATATTAATAGGAAATAATAAAATAGCTTTAATTATTTATTGTAGATATTTTTATTAAAATTTAAGAACTTAAGAGTAAGTTTAATTGACATCATATTGTTTTGTTTAT
>QRVH01000081.1 GCA_003458705.1 Eubacterium sp. AF22-9
AGCAATGGAAACAAGTATAGAAACTTTGAAGCGGGAATTTGAAGAAGAACTTCACACTAAAATAGAGGTAGATAATCTGCTGGCGATTGGTGAAATATATTTTCCATGGGGTAAAAGACCATGTCATCAGATATGTTTATATTATAATGTACATCTCGTTAATTATGATATTCCTTTAGATGGAGTATTTCATGGTTATGATGGTCTGGATGACAAAAGGATTGATTTAGATTTTTGCTGGGTTCCACTTGAGGATTTAAAGAATGACGTGAAGGTATATCCGCAGGAGTTGGTACCTTATATTCTTGAACCAAAGAAGGAAATTGTACATTTTGTTTCAAAGCAAATTTAGAAGATGAGATTATAGGTGTCGATGGAGAAGAAATATGTTAGAAGTTAAATTTTATGATACAGTAGATGATTCATTACTGAAGTTTGCAGTAATAATTTCACAGAGCAACGGCAAGTGGGTGTTTTGCAAGCATAAAGAAAGAGATACCTATGAAGTGCCGGGAGGGCATCGAGAAGCAGGCGAGAATATTCTCGAAACCGCTAAAAGGGAGCTCCAGGAAGAAACAGGAGCAGTAAAATATGAGATAAAACCAATCTGTGTATATTCAGTGACAGGCAAGACAAGAGTAAATAATACAGGCGAGGAAACCTTTGGAATGCTTTATTTTGCGGAGATAACAGATTTTGCGAAAGAATTACATAGCGAGATGGAGAAAGTTGTGCTTATGGATGAGTTGCCTGAGAACTGGACATATCCGTTGATACAGCCGAAATTGATAGAAAAGTATTTACGGGTAAAAAATAATTCTATAATCGGAGCAACAGTAACTGTCACGGTCGATAGACCATTAGGAAGTTATCATCCTGAATATAAGGATATGTATTATCCAATAAATTATGGTTACATTGAAGGAGTTATGGCACCAGATGGAGAAGAGCAGGACGCTTATATATTAGGTGTAAATGAACCAGTAGGCAAGTTTACAGGTAAAATTATTGCCATTGTTTATAGAAAAGATGATATAGAAGAAAAGTGGGTAGTTGTGCCAGACGAAGTAACTTTTTCAAAGGAAGAAATCAGGAGACAGATTCATTTTCAGGAACAATATTTCGACAGTGAAATTGTGATGTAATATTAAGGAGATTGCTATGTCATTAGGATTAAAAAGAGGAACAGTGCAGCTTGAACCACATGATAAACAGTGGGATGAGGCTGCCATTCAAACAATCAAAAACCTTAAATCTATATTAGGTGATGATGCTGTTGATATACAACATATTGGAAGTACAGCAATACCAGCAATTAAAGCAAAACCGATTATTGATATTGCTGTTGGGGTAACTGATTTTGAGAAAATAATGTCATATAATGAGCAGTTACAGAAGGATGGAATCTTTTATCGTGGTTCGGATGTGGAAGATCAGATTCTTTATGTAATGGGTGATATGGAAAAGGATATCAGGACACACCATATTCATATTGTGAATGGAACGGAACTGAGTGGAAAAATTATATTCATTTCAGAGATTATCTAAATGATAATGATAATATGGCTTTGCAGTATCAGAGGGTGAAGGAAGAACTGGAAAGTAAGTATGCTGATAATAGGGGATTGTACACTAAAGGGAAGAAAGATATAATAGATATTATTCTCAATAATTAATAATTTTTATTTTGTATGTCTTGACAAAAAATAATTATGATCTACTATGTTAAAAAGCGATGAAGAGAGATAGTAAATATTTTGGATATTGCAGAGAGGAGTTGTTTGGTGGAAAACTCTATTGAAGAAATATTGAACCAGTCTTGGAGCCGTGTACCGAGTGAGATATTTATTAGGCTACACTGGGAACGCCCATTATAGCGTCAGAGTATCGAAAGAGATTTCCGTACTTGCTAAGGTCTATATTGCGAGATATAGATGAATTAAGGTGGTAACACGAAGCTATCAGCTATCGTCCTTAAAGTAAATTTAAGGAGGGTAGCTTTTTTAATACATAAAAATAATAGAATCGGAGGAATTAGTGATGAATTATGTTGTTGACAGTTACGAGAATTACAAAGAGGAAAATCGTTTGACTACAAATAATGCAAGAAGAATTGAATTTGTAACAACTACAAGAGTTTTGGATGAGATTATCGACACCAAGAGTAAAATATTAGATTGTGCAGCAGGAACAGGAATTTATGCTTTCTGGTTTGCAGATAAGGGGCATGATGTAACTGCTACAGATATTACGCCAAGGCATATAGACATTATTAATCGAACTCTTACCAATAAAAATTATCATATGAATACTTCTGTTTTGGATGCTACAGATATGTCCTGTTTCGCAGATGATTCATTTGATATTGTTCTCAATATGGGACCATTTTATCATTTGATTACAGAAGAGCAGAGAGAAAAATGCATGAAGGAATGTCTAAGAGTGTTAAGGAAAGGCGGGCTTTTGGTTACTGCGTACATTCCAAGATACTATGTTTTTCAATATATTGCTACGAGCAATGAAAAATATTTGGATGAACACTTGGCGAAACAACTTATTGAAAATGGTGTGCTGAAGCATGATGATGAGAAATGCTTTTGGACAGATACTTATTACTCATCAAAAGAAGAAATGGAATCAATTTACCAAAGATATAGATTAAAAATTGTAGACCATTTCGCCCAAGATGGTTTAGCTCCTCTTTTATCACAAAAGGTTGACAAATGGGATGAAAATCAGTTCAAAACTTGGTGCGACTATCATTATAGTGTATGCCGTGAACAATCAATTTTAGGAGCAAGTAATCATGTTGTCATAATTGGGAAAAAATAAAAGAAATTGAAAAAACATAGTTATCCTTGCTGAAGCATAGTACCCATGACAGGGCGTTAAGCGTCCGGGGGACGCTTGTTTAGCGCCGACCGGAGCGGAGCGTAGAGGTAGCCTCCAGAGTTTTATGATACCGGGCAACCGAAATACATAGGAAGGGGTGCTAGGTGCCAGTGGCACCTGCTTAGCACCGACCGAAACGGAGTGTAGACGTGGCGCCGATGACAGCTTATGAGATTATTTCGATTTTCATTGGGATATTAGCATTGCTGATGTCCTTTGGTAGCTTGATTGTAGCGTTGCTTGCCTTTCTCGATAAAGAGAAAAGCTCTTCGAGGAAGAGCAGGCGAAAATAAAAATGCCTATCCTGTCTGCCAACAGGATAGGCGGTGTCCTTAAGGACATTCATTAACCTAAACTGACGTTTACCTATTTCTCTCTGTTTTTGTATATCATCCAGTAGTTGCCCCTCAGAAAATGCAACAATTTCTTTATACGTTTGAACATCATTGTCTTTTTTTATTTTTCAAGCATAAAAGCGAAATACATTGCGATTCCCCAGATAATACCCCAAGGAATGGGTGCCCAAACACCAAGTAACATGAATAACGGAACCGCTGAAACAGCAGAGGCAATCAACATCATAGTGTATATTCCGCCATAGCGGTTCATTTTTTCAATTTCTTCTTTTTGAATTACATCTTTCATAACTTCAATATCTCCTTTGATTAATTTGTCAAGAGAAATCTGAAAGGTTTCACTCAGTAATACCAAACTGTTCACATCTGGATAGCTTTTATCATTTTCCCAATTTGATATTGTTTGCCTTGATACATAAATTCGTTCGGCTAACTCCTCTTGAGATAATTGTGCTTCCTGACGAAGCTTTTTTATTTGTTTCCCGAATTCCATCTCTTCACCTCCTTGCATACTCATACTAATCAAAAATTTATATTTTTGCTATAAAAAAGCTTTGACACGAAGCTTTTTTATTTGTTTCCCGAATTCCATCTCTTCACCTCCTTGCATACTCATACTAATCAAAAATTTATATTTTTGCTATAAAAAAGCTTTGACATCAAGGTTTTTAGCGTGTCAAAAGTCTTTTACATCTCGTGAAATAAGGAAAAACTAAACCTAAAATAGTTATTACGGAAGACAGTAGTTCAGAATATCAGTTCTTTAATAATATTTGTAAAAAGAAGAATATAAAATGTGATTCTATGAGAGATTAGCTAATAGATTTTATTTTTTAAAATATATACGGACGAGAAAGCACTGATAATTGCTGATGGCGTAGCAATTGACTTTGAAATGGACAGAGTAATATAATGGATTCAATACAGAAAACATAAGATTGCAGAGTTTCTAAAGAACTATAAATTTGTAAAAGAATTTTGCGAAGGTGTTAATCGTATGTGTAATGAGTTGGAGCAGGTGGGACTAAAAGATCCTGTTTATCATACAAATGCATTTATGTTGCAAGCGGTTATTTATAATTCAAAAGTTGGAAAGACTATTGTTGAGAAAACCTCTGATTCATTAAAAAAATTGGCTGTTGCAGTCAATAAGTCGTTGATTGATTACCAAAAGCCGGCGATTGAGCAGAAAAAATATAATGAACCTTCGAGGCAAATATTCTTAAGGTGTATGATGAAATAGAGAAAAATCAAATTTTTGGAACAAAAGAAATAAAAGAAATTCTTGATTGCTCACCATCCACAGCAAGAGCAGTCATAATAAAGCTTAAAGACATGTAAGTTGTTAAAGCGGTGAATGGTAAAGGAAAAGTATGTATTCATAGAATAAAAATGAGATATAGAGTATTCCTAAATGTAAAAGCTCTATGTATGGAAGTAGGGAGAAGGTAAAAATTGAATTGATTAAAGGCACAAATTTGGTTTAAGTAACTCTTATAATGAAGATGGAGAATGTCACAGAAAATGTCGTAGAAATGTCATAGAAAATGTCATAGAAATTTTGAGAAAAATCAAGTGACTAAAATCAGAATATTCTAAGAAGAAGCTTTCTAAAGCGTGAGAGACGCTTAAAGAGTTTTCTGAAAAACGAATATTTCAAAGTTAGTCTCAACGAAGTCTCACGAGATTTGAGACTGAGTGAGACTCTATGATATAGCAAAATGCGATAAAATCGGTATTTGCAGGTGAATTATAAAGTTGTAGTCTCAAGTCAGTCTCATTTTTGAAATTGTTTGTTGAGACTAACGTGAGACTGAGGAGGTTCAAAATCATGGATATAAGCAAAAAGGATTGGAAATTATTTCGAGAAAGATTATTAGGCTGGCAGGAAAATTATATGGAAGGTTTTGTTAAAGAGTATGCAAATTTTCTGAATGATGATAAAAAGCCTGCATCAGAAAAATTCTAGGAACTTGAAAAACGGATAAAAGAAGATAAGCGCCATCCGGGTGTTATCATGGAGATGAGTAAATCAGAGGCAATATGGGATATTGTTCGTCTCATTAGACTGAAAGTAATTACATATGATGATTTATCAGACTTTAGTGATGAATTACAGAATGAAGTAAAAAGAATACTTGAGATGAGCAGGTGATACATATGGAGATTGGTGCAATAAAAGCAGTTTAAGATCGACTAAAAACAACAAAGATTGAAGAAAGCAAAGGTGCTTCACTTGTGTTCTGCTGGGACACACATTTGACGAAAATAAAAGGAAGAAATGTCTTGTTTATTGGAAATTCCAGTAATAGTTATACAATGTGAACTTTGGACAGATAATAATGATATGGGCGAGGAGAAGGTTATTAACCTTCGCAGGGAATCAACATCATATGCTGAGACAAATTATGCAAAGCCCATGATGGTTGCTGAAAGTAAGGCAATATATGAAACATAGAAATAAAGAATCTGCTTTATTATACAAATTATTTTATATTGTAAGCGTTGATTGCTTCTCAAAAGTTTGTGGTTGAACAACGAAACATAATGAATTGATGAAGAACTATCAGAGCATATGATGCCCGGAAAGGATAAAAATGATAAATTGGAATTTGAGGAAAAAAATACAGAATTTAATTTCTGGGCAAAAAAAAGGTGATGGCTTGGATAGAGAGTCTGGGTACAGGGATTTAACACCGGAATCAGATACAAAGAATAGTGAAGAATATATACGAGCGCTCCATTGGGCAATAAAGAATAAAGATGTGAAAAATATAGCATTATCAGGTCCATATGGGTCGGGAAAAAGTAGTGTTATAAAAACATATCTGGAAAAATATCCTAAGACAAAATATTTGTCCATATCATTGGCAGCATTTTCAACGCCAATGAAATCAGTAAATGGAGAAGGAGAAGATGATAAATCATCTTCATTAGCTAATGATTGGAGAAGATGATAAATCATCTTCATTAGCTAATGATTGGACTTTAGATGACGTTGATGAAAATGTAATAGAGGAAGGAATTCTTAAGCAACTTTTTTACAGAGTGGATGTGGGAAAAATTCCACAAAGTCGATATAGAAAGATTAAGAAGTTATCCTATTGGAAAATGTTTTTCACGCTATTGATGTTAACTGTCGTAGCATCGCTGTTTATCTTGAAATTAATCCGAATGTTTTGGAAGACTTTAAAAATACAGTCATTAATAATGGAGCATTTTTTCATCTTAATCAATGGTTTTTCACGCTATTGATGTTAACTGTCGTAGCATCGCTGTTTATCTTGAAATTAATCCGAATGTTTTGGAAGACTTTAAAAATACAGTCATTAATAATGGAGCATTTT
>QRVH01000082.1 GCA_003458705.1 Eubacterium sp. AF22-9
TGCTTTGCTTTAAGATTATTCTCAAATTCATCTACAGATGTAGAAAGCTCCTCAAGCTGTTTCTTAAAATCAGCCACATTTTCCTGCTTTGCAGCTTTATCTTTATCAAATGCCTTTTCAATCAAATCATCATAATTCGTTGTCCAAATCACACCAATTGGCAATCTTGCAAGAATTCTATGATTTTGAGTTGGTTCTTTTTGCTTTGAAAACTCTTCAAAAATAACATCATTAATTAACCCTCGATTTTGATGTTTATTATAGCAATATTGTGCCAATGCAACTAAATCATGCTCTTTTTCAACCTCAAGCCCTAATTCTGAAGCAATAAATTCTAACAATGTTTTCCAATCAACGTAACCAGATTCTTTTGAAAAGCCTGCTCCAGCAAAAAAGGCCGCATTGTTATTTCTTATTTCTTTAACATACTTATTTATAAAAGCATTTATTTCACTATTCACTTCTATCCCTCCAATCATTTCTTAAGCCATTTTTCAAGCGGGACTATTGTTCGACTATTTTCTGTATCTGTACATACATAAAAGCCTTCTTTTATTACAGTACCATTCGAATATCTTTCACTCCCATAGTAATATGCAATATGTGGATAAATCCGCATGTATTCATTGCCTTTATAATCGTAATCATTAGTCTTTTCTGGCTTAATTGGAAAAAGTGCAATATTATCTGTATCAAATTTTTGAGCATCGCCATACCCAAGTTCCCAATTACACCATTTAGACTCTACTGCCCCATTAGTTGCTAATAAGATAAATTTATTACATCTATTTATCCTTTGTTTTATTTTACTTGCCGTTTCACCAGATGTTTTTTTCGGCATTGATTTATCCAAACTGTCAATGTATGCCTTAATATTGTACTTTCTTTCTAGAAGTCCTATCAATCCTTTTTATTTCATCTAAATCATCATGCTTGTGTGAAATAAATACAGTAGTTTTTGTAGAGCCATCGAAATTATATTTGGGAATAATATCTTGTACTGATTCAGTTAAGCTTTCTACTCTATATCCATCAAATATCGTTTTATCAAATATATCTTTAGCCATTCAATCATCTACTCCTCTAATTTCCTATTAATCTTATCAATCCACCCACTGTAATCACTCTCAAACAGCTTTATGAACTTTCCAAAATTACTGCTGCCAGTAACAGAATCATCCGAATCCAGTTTTCTCACTCGTTGACTCATATCTTTGTAATTCTCCGCAGTAACATGTTCCATAACTTCTCGAATCTGGTCTGCTCGACCTTTGTAATTCTCCACCCCGGTATATTCCTTTATCAAGGGAGCATTTACCGATTTTGCAGGAGATTTCAAATTTTCGTCGGTCCAATGCTTGGATATTATCTGCATCGTACAGGGATTACCAAACATAATCACTTCGTCTGCAGCATTATGCACACCATGAAACTCATTAATCTTGCGTTTAATGTCCTCATACTGCTCGTGAGGTTTCTTTTCCGTATCACAGAACACAAGCACCAGTTCGTCTGCTCCATTTTGATATCGGTCCTGATACCTCGCCGGGATATTTCCATTTCCACCGGCATTTACCAATGAAATATCATATTGCTCGTTCCATACTTTTAAATTTTTTAATCGATTCAGATACTCATATTCCTCATTACCTTCACAGATAATACAAATTTTATGGTTATCAAAAAACCTAGGGAGCTTATTTGGCATCGGCATCGACCCCCTTTACACCGCTTTTAATGCTAAGCAAAGAGTTAATCAATTCTGGATCAGGTAAAGCGCCAAGTGCACCTTTTCTATATTTTTCCATAACATCTGTCGTATCTCGCACTCCCTGCTGTGCTGTAAAATCTGCAAGTGAATACACATATACGCCTTCTTCATCCTTATGAACAAACCAAATCTGCTCCTTTCGAAACATTCTCTTGCAGTCCATAAGATTTATATCATGTACTGTAAATATCATCTGTGCACTTGTATTTAATTCATTATTAAACATCGCAACAATCGCCCTGGTAAGCTTAAAATGAATACTGCTATCCAACTCATCCACGACTAAAATCCTGCCTTGTTCAAGTGCTTCAATTACATAGCTGGCAATAGCTGCAATCTTCTTTGTTCCTGTGGAGTCAAACATCATACTTGGCACATGGACTCCCTTATAAGTAGAAACCAATCTGATTTGATCCATAATGTTCTCTGGAATATCAAGCACTTTCTCATCTGGCTTTTCGTCACCTTCACCAGTTTTCAGCTGTATCTTATCCATATCCACATATTCAAAATTATCCATATATAAGTCAGCATTTTTTATGAACTCAACAACCTTTTGCTGTAACTGATTCTTATTCTTCATAAGTTCAATCGTGTGCTGCATAGGTATGTTATTCATATTGATGATATCAATTTTTTCTGCAAATCCGACAAGAATCTGCTTCATCTCATTGATATGTTCGAATTTACTTGTATCTACCACATAGCATAGCAAATTATTCTTCGATACAACTGAAATCATATTCTGAACAGATTCATCAATACACTCATATATTTCACTAACAGTATCTTTTTTTAACCAACAAACTTCCTTTTCGTTGTTGTACTGATCTTTAAATATCTCCGAAAATGACTGATATATATATTCCTTCTTTTTCTGCATCATACTTAAATCATAAGAAAACTTTCTTCCAGATGCCATAAATGTAACACCTAACTCGCATACATCACTACCAGTAAATATATTTGGCATCAGTCCATTCTTCTTATTTAAAAGTACATTTCTTATTTGGCATCAGTCCATTCTTCTTATTTAAAAGTACATTTCTTATTGCCCTAATGCACTTGATTAGGCATGTTTTACCAGCATTGTTTGGTCCATATATTCCTACCGTTTTAAGGACATTAAAATTATTCTCTTTGTGAACATTTGCTCCAAATTTTTTATTTCGCATATCTGCTTTCATCGAAAATATTCTCTTTGTGAACATTTGCTCCAAATTTTTTATTTCGCATATCTGCTTTCATCGAAAATGTAATGTCATCCTCAAATGCATAACAGTTTTTTGCTCTTACCTCTATAATCATGGCTCATTCCTCCAAGTCACTTTTCCTATTTACTTATCATTATTATATCATTTAATATTTTTTATGCAACTTTTTTTCATAAAAAATATTCATTTTTATAAATTTAACAATATATCATATAGCAAAAAGGCTGCCTTTCGACTGCCCAAATCACGCATACACCAACTCCCTCACCACAATCTCCTCCGCACAAGCAATAATATTATTCATCTTTCCCCCATAGCATCTGATTTTCCGCCTTCAACTTCTCCGTCACACCTTGTTTCTCCTTCATCTGTTCCACAAGCCTATCCATCATCTCATAGCATTCCTCATCAATCTCATGCAGATATTCATTCAACTTTCCTTCAAGCAACAGCTCCATATAATATCCATGTCTGAACTCCTTCAGATACTCACATCTCATATGTCCATACTTTCCGATATTATAATTTGTTCCCCTAGGCAATTGTAAATCCGGATAATAAATATCATCTTCACCTAACACATAAATAATTTCATTCTCCACAATAACTTTTTCCAATTTTCCCATAACTTTTATCCACATTTCTGCGATATTTCTCGCACCTCAACATCAATAATATTCTCTGGCTCTTTTACAGCCTTTCACAT
This sequence comes from Eubacterium sp. AF22-9, assembly GCA_003458705.1. Lineage (GTDB taxonomy): Bacteria > Bacillota > Clostridia > Lachnospirales > Lachnospiraceae > Lachnospira. The sequence goes on from QRVH01000082.1 coordinate 3,692, forward strand.
ACGCTCTGATTCCAACATATACTGCCTGAACTAATAACAATAATGCAACAAGATTCAGCTTTACTAAGACCTTTATCCAATCTCCAAAATACACAGCCATAACTAAACTTATTACTGCTATTCCAACGCTAATCACATCCCAACAATTCTCCTGATATACTTTTGCAACTTTCTTTTCTACAATTACTGTCTGTACACCTACAGCTCCCACAGCTCCAATAATTACTATTATAAACAATAACCAATGCACTATAATTGCTAACATCTCATTCGGTATCCTATCTCCACCTGTGCCAACACATTTCCTATATCAACAATCCACTTGCCAGACCTGCAAATACCATTCTATATGGTATCAACAAATGCAGTAAAATCGCCTAAAAATATTTCAGACCTCATTGCCGCAAATATTGTCATTACAATTGCATACCACCATAAAACTTTAATCATTACATCAAATTCTCCATATTCACCTGCTCAATATAATAATCAAGTAATTCATATATCCAATCTTTTAAATTAGAAAAATGATATCCTATCTTCTCAGCCTTATCTGTATTTATACTGTATTCTGGCTCTCCATTATAAGGTGCTGCTTCTCCATGTTCATTTAAAACTGCACATTTTCCTGTCTTTTCTTCAACATAGCCAATCACCTCACGAAGCGAAATTGTTCCTGAAGCACTTCCGTTAATTGCACCATTAACATCTTTATCTACTAAATATGCAATAAACTCTCCCGCTTCATCTGAACGGATATAGCTCATTTGATAATCTATATTATCTATATACATCGGCTCTGATTTAATGACATGTTCTACATAGAATAAAAGTCTTTTCGTATAATCATCTTTACCTATTGCAAATGGATATCTGACAGCAATCCAGTTTTTTCCCGGATATTTCTGCCATAATGCGTACTCAGCCTGTCTTTTTATCTGCTCATATGGAAATTCTTTTCTGTCACACCACACAAAATCCTTAGAATATCCATCAAAATCAGATTCCACAGTATTCATATGTTTTGGATTATAAACTGATGTACTAGACATATATATGTATTTGTCGCAATCAACATAGTCCATAACATACCTTATATCATTAGAACAATACGCGATTTTATCAATAACTACATCAAAATGCTTTCCTTGTAATGCCTCTCGCATACTTTCTTCATTTGTCCTTTGAATGGTAATGCGCTCTACTTTGTCTCCATATGAATCTGGTGTTTTGCCTCTTGTTGCTATTGTTACCTCATGTCCTTGTTCTAAAAGCTTATTAACCATATGTATACCAAAATATCTTGTTCCGCCTATTACTAATATTCTCATTTGCATTTCTCCCTTTTCTCTTCTTTCCCATTCCTCAATAAGTTTCGGCTGTATCAACGGATATGTCCAGTTCTCAGACAAATCATCCATAAGCACAACTTTCTCCATTTCGCTATGTAATTCTTTCGCAAACTCTGTTATCTCTGCAAAACAAAGCAGTCCAAATGTTTCTTCACCAGTATCATTTACTCTAGTCTTACCTGTCACCGAATATACGCATATTGGTTTTATCTCAAATTTGATAGCTCCTGTTTCTTCCTGCAACTCTCTTTTAGCAGTTTCAAGAATATTTTCCCCAGCTTCTCTATGCCCTCCCGGCACTTCATATGTATCTCTTTCTTTATGCTTGCAAAATACCCACTTGCCGTTACTCTGTGAAATTATTACTGCAAACTTCAGTAATGAATCATCTACTGTATCATAAAATTTAACTTCTAACATACTTCTTCTCCATCGACACCTATAATCTCATCTTCTAAATTTGCTTTGAAACAAAATGTACAATTTCCTTCTTGGGTTCAAGAATATAAGGTACCAACTCCTGCGGATATACCTTTACATCATTCTTTAAATCCTCAAGTGGAACCCAGCAAAATCTAAATCAATCCTTTTGTCATCCAGACCATCATAACCATGAAATACCCCATCTAAAGGAATATCATAATTAACGAGATGTACATTATAATATAAACATATCTGATGACATGGTCTTTTACACCATGGAAAATATATTTCACCAATCGCCAGCAGATTATCTACCTCTATTTTAGTGTGAAGTTCTTCTTCAAATTCCCGCTTCAAAGTTTCTATACTTGTTTCCATTGCT
>QRVH01000083.1 GCA_003458705.1 Eubacterium sp. AF22-9
GATTCTATTAATCTAATAAGCCTGCAATAATTATCGGAACACCTAACCGCATACATCAGCTTATAAGTAACAAGAAGATTAAAGTACATCAGCTTATAAGTAACAAGAAGATTAAAGTACATGAGGTTAAGACTCTTGTTCTAGATGAGGCAGACAAGCTCTTTGATAAGACATTTATTCAGGATGTAGAAGCAATTAGAAAGTCTTTAATGAAGTTCACACAGGTTCTTTTATTCTCTGCAAGCGTAGATAAGAAGACAAGAACTAATACTTTGTGTTTCAAACCAATATTCATTGATATTAACAGTAATTCTGGTAATACAAGTCAGATTCCTTCTACAATCAAGCATATAAGCGTTATTTCTGACAGAAGGGAACGAATTGAAACTTTAAGAAAGATTATTAAAGCTGTTAAACCAGAGAAAGCAATTATATTCGTTAATTCCAAGTATGATCTGGAAGAATCCCTTCAGAAGCTTGAATATCATCATTACAATGTAGCTTCAATTGCCGGTAATAAAGATAATTCAGCCAAGAAAGCTGCAATAGAGAATTTCAGAAGTGGAAAGATTCAGCTTCTTATTGCAACAGATATAGCAGCCAGAGGACTTCAGATTGATAATATTGATACAGTAATTAATGTAAACCTTCCTGAGGACAATAAGGAATACATTCACAGATGCGGCCGCTGTGGCCGTAATGGCAACACAGGAACATGCATATCAATTATAACTGATAATGAGCTTAACAAGATTAAGTCATACCAGAAAGCATTTCATATCAATATAGTCAATAAAAGGCTTTATCAGGGGAAATTAGTTGCAAAATAAGCTATAGGATATTATAATTGTCTTGATGGCAACCACTTCGCTAAAGCCGAGTTTAACGAAGTGGTTGCATTATGATAATATGGAGGTACACTTAATGGCCGAGAAAACATACACTGAACAACAAAACATCAAGTACAAGCAGAAACTCAATGAATTACTTGATATTTTACCTGATTTCTGTACCCAGTACTTTGACAGTCTGGAATTTAATAAACAGCCAAGAACCAAGATAGCCTATGCCATGGATATCAAAGGCTTCTTTGAATTCCTTATAGAATGTGTTCCTCAATTCAAGTCTTATTCAATGAAGGATTTTAATCCTTCAGATTTAGAAAAGATAGATGGCACAGATATAACGAAATATTTGCGACATGTAAAATTGTATAAGAAGAATGGGCGTGACGTAACTAATTCTGAAAGCGCTGCCAAGCGTAAATTATGTGCATTACGGCGTTTTTATGCATATTACTACCGTTACGAAATTATTAGTTCCAATCCAACAATGAAGGTTGATATGCCAAAGATTCACGAAAAGGCAATTATCAGAATGGAACCTAATGAAGTAGCTGAATTTCTTGATAATGTGGAATCAGGTAATAAACTTACCAAAACGCAGCTGCAGAGCCACGAAAAGCTTAAAACACGTGATCTGGCACTTCTTACACTTATGCTTGGAACCGGTATCCGTGTATCCGAATGTGTTGGTCTGGACATCAATGATGTAGATTTTGATAATGACAGAATTAAAGTTGTAAGAAAAGGTGGCGCTGAAAGCTTTGTATACTTTGGGGATGAAGTAAGGGAAGCCCTTCTTAATTACCTTGAGGAAAGAAAGAATCTTACACCTGATGAAGGTCATGAAAATGCGCTTTTTATATCGGCAAAGAACAGACGTCTGTGTGTAAGATCTGTTGAGCTTCTTGTTAAGAAATATGCTCAGACCGTTACAACTGTAAAGCATATTACTCCGCACAAGCTGCGAAGCACTTATGGTACTAATCTGTATCAGGAAAGCCAGGACATATACCTTGTTGCCGATGTTTTAGGACATAAAGATGTTAATACAACAAGAAAACATTATGCTGAAATCGTGGAAGAAAATAAACGTTCAGCAAGAAATATTGTAAAATTAAGAAAAGATTGAAACCAAAAAGGAGATACTCTTCTACTACAAGCAAGTAAGAAGGGTATCTCCTTTTTATTTATAATTATAATATTAAAATTATTATTTCTACTGATAAATCTCTCTCCATTCCATATCGCCTCTTTCAAGCGATTTAACAAGTAATTCTGCTGTTGCAAGATTAGTTGCTAACGGAATATTATACATATCACAAAGCTTACAGATATTATCAGAATCAGGCTCATGTGCCAGAGGATTCTCTGCTTCTCTAAGAAATATAACCAGATCAATCTGATTATGCTCTATCTGGGCACATAACTGCTGATCACCGCCTAAATGTCCTGCAAGAAACTTGTGTACTGATAAATTAGTAACTTCTTCTATTAGTCTTCCGGTTGTTCCTGTTGCAAAAAGCTGATTCTTATTAAGAATCCCTTTATATGCTATACAAAAATTCTGCATTAATTTTTTCTTAGAATCATGTGCAATTAAACCGATGTTCATTAACGCTTCCCCCTAATGTATAAATATATAATAAAATCATCCTCTGAAATCATCTGCAAACATGTCATCATCTCTATCTACAATTCTCTGCAGACTAACATTAAGAACAATTCCCATAGCGATAAATAATGTAAGAAGTGATGTAATACCACAGCTAAAGAACGGCAAAGGAACACCTGTATTAGGAAGAATCCATGAAACAACACCTATATTAATAAATGTCTGGAGCCCTATATATATCGCCACCCCGCAACATATAAGACGCCCTCCAAAATCCTTAGCCCTTACTGCTGCTATTATACACTCTAAAACAATCAGAAACAATAAAAAAATTGTAATACAACAACCTGTAAATCCTAATTCCTCACCAATTACAGCAAAAATAAAGTCATTCTGTGCTTCTGCTATATATCCGGCATTCTTTAATGAAGACGTATCATTATTATTAAGACCTTTTCCATAAAGCTGACCAGAACCTATTGCCTGAACAGCATACGCCTGCTGGTAAGTTCCCGCATCATTCATATCTACTTCATCTGATTTATTACCTTCAATGAAGTCAACAATTCGCTTTCTCTGATAATCCTTAACAAGAATCGGATGTTCAACCGATACAACATATACTAAAAATGCCGATATCAGCGGAACTGCAATAAGAATTGCTATTCCAAATATCTTGTAGCTTACACCTGCACAATAAAGCATGGCAACAACAATAAGACATAAAAGTATTGTTGTCGAAAGATTCGGCTGCAGTGCAACAAGCAATATAGGAAAAAGCGTAAGGCAGGCAATCAGCGCCAGAAACTTAATTGAATTAAGCTTTTCTTTATTAGCAGCAACCAGTTTGGCAACCAGTAATATGAGTGCCAGTTTTAAAAACTCCGATGGCTGCAACTGGACTGGTCCTATCTTAAACCATCTGGTAGCACCGTGTGATCCATGACCAAACACAGTAAGAACACCTATAAGCATGACAGTAACTATTCCATACCATATCCAGAAATATTTCAAAATCCAGTTATAGTCAATAAAAGATACAATAATCATTATTACAAATGATAATGCTATACCAGCGCCCTGTTTCATTGTGTATGCACTATTTGCACTATTTACAACTGATAACGCAAACACAGATGTCACAATAAGAATAAACACCAATATAAAAATTGTATGAACGCAGCTTATATTTTTTAAACATAATAAAATCCTTATTACTTTTCGCTATTTCTCATATCCTTAATTGGAATATTAGCAAAAATTGCTGGTACAGAACCATTGTTAGTATCAGATTCTGTAGAAGTAATCTGAATATCAAGTCCGTCTGTATCAATTTCCATATATTTAGAAATGACCTTAATAATATCATTCTTAATCATTTCCATAACCTCTGGTGAACAGTTAGCTCTGTCAGATACAAGTAAAAGCTTTAATCTGTCTTTCGCTACATCACTTGAACCTTTTTTCTTAAATAAATCAAGTAATCCCATATTTAATCCCTCCCTGAATAAGCTTTTACAGCCTATTACAAAATATACTAGTTCTTCTTATCACTCTTAAATAATGAAGAGAGTTTCTTAAAGAATCCTCCCTTTCCATTAAGATCAAGGAAAGGAACTTCCTCGCCGGTAATTCTGCGGCAGATATTCATATAAGCCTGTCCTGCAAGTGAATCATCACCAACAAGTGGCTGACCTTTATTAGTTGCAACAACAATATTTTCATCATCCGGAACAGCACCGATAACATTAAGCTGCAAAATATCATTGACATCATCAATTGACATCATTTCGCCTCTGTTTACCATATCCATTCTGATTCTGTTAACAATTAAATCCTCATGATTCTGAAGACCATGTGCATCAAGAAGACCAACAATCCTGTCTGCATCTCTTATAGCAGAAACTTCAGGTGTAGTAACAACTAATGCTCTGTCAGCACCAGCAATGGCATTCTGGAATCCCTGTTCAATACCTGCAGGGCAGTCAAGAATTATGTAATCAAATCCTTCCGGATCATTCTTAATCTCATCAATAACCTTAATCATCTGTTCTGGTGTTACTGCTGACTTATCTCTTGTCTGTGCTGTTGGTAAAAGAAAAAGCTTTGGACATCTCTTATCAGCAATCATAGCCTGCTTTAATCTGCAATTTCCCTCAACAACATCTACAAGATTATATACAATACGGTTTTCGAGTCCTAATACAACATCAAGATTTCTAAGGCCTGTATCTGTATCAATCATAACGACCTTCTTACCAAGCTTGGCAAGACCTGTACCAATATTAGCTGTCGTTGTAGTCTTACCTACTCCGCCTTTTCCTGATGTTACAACTATAACTTCACTCATATTAAACCTCCATTAATAATTCATAATAAATCGCAATATATTAATTATGCGAGATTTTTATTCTTAAATCAACTATTTTTTTATAAAAACAGAATAAATTTAGTCAATACTGATATCTTCAAGTGCATTCTGCTCTAAATCCTCAATATAAATATTCTGATCATATACATATGCTATTTTAGGCTCTAAAACTTTGACTTTATTTCTGCCTTTTGATGTCTTTACACTTCCTGCATCAGAACTTCTTGCAATTATATCACCTATTTTAATCTGCATAGGACTCATTTCCAATGCCACTACAAAAGCATTCTCATTTCCATCAACGCCTGCAAAAATAGTTCCTTTCAGACTTCCTAAAACGATAACACTTCCTTTAGCAACAACCTTTCCTCCAGGATTTACATCACCAAGAACAACAACACTTCCATCAGCTTCAAAAATCTGTCCTGATCTGAGTGTACCTTTATAAAACATGCATTCTGATTTTTGCTGTTTTTCAACAGCAGGTGCTGCCGGTTCAATACTGCTCATTGCTTTCCTTACAGCATTTTCATAAACTTCTTTAATTTCATTATCATTATCAAGAACACATACAATATTAATATCTGACACCTCAGATATTATATCAAGAATTCTCTTTTCCTCTTCAGATGATAAATCTCTTCCATTAAAAGAAATAGCCATGTTCGCATTATTAAAGAATTTAGATGCGTTTTTGAATTTTTCTGAAATATTATCTAATAATTCTTCAAATGGCATGTCATTATCAAGAACAACAGTTATTCCATTACTACTTCCCCTTAATCATAACTGAATTATCCAAAACATTCACCTCTCCATCA
>QRVH01000084.1 GCA_003458705.1 Eubacterium sp. AF22-9
TAAACAGAAATGATTTATCCTCAAATACGGATAACATGCCGCTATCTTTTATAAATTCAATGACTTTAAATTTCTTGAATAAGTACACGACAAATTGAGCAATGCCGTAAACAGAAATGATTTATCCTCAAATACGGATAACATGCCGCTATCTTTTATAAATTCAATGACTTTAAATTTCTTGAATAAGTACACGACAAATTGAGCAATGCCGTATGTTATCCAGTAGTAAACCCAAAACAATAAAGCATTATTCATTGTCCTTGTCCTCTGTCTTGTTGTCATTCTCTTTTGTTGCATTATCTCGCTCATTTAAAATATTTCTTATGAACAACAATAAAACAATTGTAATGACAGACAATAAAAAAATATTCTCCATTACTTCATAACCTCACTTTTAATCATTGCTGTTATCCTCTTTATTAAGCCAGTCAATAAAAATAACAACAGAAATATAAAAAAATTTAAATCATGGAGATTTTTTATAATCTTCATCATAATTTATATTCTGAATCATTCATTGTTGTTATCCTCGCTTTCTTTGCCCTTGTTGAAGTACCACGGGAGATAATCAACTATGAAGTAATAGACACCAATGAACTATGAAGTAATAGACACCAATGATAAATCCGGCAATAGGAGTATATATTGCAACAAAAAGCGTGTAAGAGCCGTATTGCTCAACAATCCAGTCATATTTTAAAGATATGAAGAGGATAAACGCTAAAGTTGTGATAACATGAATGATAACTAATAGATATGTGCTATCTGATTTAAGCAACTTAATTATTTTCTTCATGTTCCTTTACCTCGGTTTCTTCGGTTGATTCCTTGTTATCCTTATGTAATTCAATCAAATCTTCATAAATATAAAGAATTATAAGAATACAAATATCGGTTATTGATACATCAAATATAGGTGTATAATTATTGCCTATAGAGATAGTGATAACAAATTTAAGAAAAGAAAGGACAGTAGCAACCATTGCTAAAATTAAGATTTTATCCGTATTAATTAATTTCTTCATGTTCTTTCTTCTCTCTTTCTGCCTGTCGCTGGGCTTTTCGCTTTTTCTTTGCTTCTACTTCCTCATTGCGTATACTGGTTATCATGTCAAGTAACTTGCTTATTTTGCCCTTGCGGTGTTCTGTACCGTAGGCAATATAATTTGTCGCTTTCTTGATTTGTACCATGTTCCGCCATACTAGGAAGAATAACAGTAGTAGTACATATCCCATTGTTCTTTGTTCCTCGCTTTCTGTGTTACTCGTTTTTATTTGTTCGTTCGCACGAACTTTTAAACGCTTCTTTGTGTACATCAGCAGAGTTTTACACTCTGCCTTTGCTAGTATCGGAGTACTAGTTTGCAAGGCTTCTGAAGAAGCCAACAGCCATTCTTATACCCATAGTGATTGCCATGAGTGAGAGACCGATAGGAAGAACAGCAACAATACCGTCTTTGCACACATCAACTGCGCTCTGACAAGCTGTTGTGATTGCTGTCTTGATTTCCTCGTTCATTGTGACTGCTACATTTCCCTCTGCTGCTAAAATACTTGGTGTCATACTGGGGACCTCCGAAAATTATATTTATCATCACCTTGACGGTGTTGATAGCTTAATGATATCGACTACGAAACGCCACAGCTTCATAATCGCCCATACTGTGAATGAGAGTATTACAGACATTGAAAAACCCATTGCTACATACTGCGAATAATCTGTTAAAATTGCGCTTGCTGTTGTCATGTCTCATATCCTCTCTTTCTACATTAGTCTTGAAACTGCTACATAGCCTAGAAATGCGCCTGTAAATATGATGAGCGTTATTGAAATTATATAGAGTGTGTCGCGGATTTCTGCGAGTATGTTCTCTTGCGTTTCTGTTGATGTTTCTTTTGTTTCTTGGCTTGTTGCATTGTTATCTATATTTAAGGTATTATTGTCATTTTTAGTTTCTGATTCTTTTACAGATTGTTTTTGTGTTTCTTCAATTGCATATGATGTTTCTTTTTCTTCTGCATTTACTGGCATAACGAAATATATTACTGTAAATATTAGTAGTAGTGTTAAGCTAATAATCATTAATATAAATATTAGCTTATGTTTTGATATCGTTTCTTTTATCATTGCTTTCTTGCTTTCTTAACTTATTAATTAGATATTCTGTTTTTGTTTATTGTGTCTGTGTTTATTGTGTCTGTGTTGTTTTTGATTTATTATGGAACGCTCACGCGACCCCATTCACCTAAAAACACTCGCGCTTTGCGTTCATGTTTTCTTGACGGCTCATTCCCGGGGATTGTGTACTCCGTAGGCGAGTTTCCTCTGTGTCTCCGCGGCTTCTTTCTCTTTCTCCGCTACATATATGAAGTCGATAAGTTGTAGGTTAGCTTCCTCGGTGCGCCCCACCACTTCAAAGACCGTACCCAAGCTGACAACCCCCACAACATCAACGACATTGATAATTAGAGCGAATATCAGTAGAAGAGGACGGAACGGATTCACCGCTGATTCAGTTCGTCGGGGGCTGAACACGTCTATTAAGTTTGATAATGGTTATGTACCGCTTACGGTATACTGGCTTAATTAACGCTGTGTGCGGTACATAGGTAATGCGTGCCACTCTTGCCATAAAGCGGCGCGAGCTGTCACTATTGGCAAAGACAGGATTGCTTATAACAGGACATTTAATAATGCGTATATAGATATATAATCTAATAGGTGTTAAAGAGAAATGAACCGTATTATGTGTTATATTTCTATATGTATTTTTATTAATATCTACTTAAAAGCCTGTTGACTATTTATTTTTATTTGATTGTTTGATTGTTGCATTATTGCATGTCCTGTTTATAGCTTTTTCCTTTTATTCTTCCTTTTTCTTTTTCGCTTTCCTTGCGTTCAATCGCACGAACTTTTGGAAGAGTGGCATAATTACCTTGTTGACTTTGCAACTTGTTTAATTCATGCTTTTGGTGGTTCTCTTACAAGCATAAGTTAGAACCACCCTTATTAGTGCCGTTTGGACTTCTGGCACCGTCTGCACCGTTTGCAATATCTTCTGTATTGTTGGTATTAACTGAATTGTCAAGTGATGTGCTGTGATTCTGTACGAATGTTTCTTTATACACATTTCCTGTAGACTTAATTTTTCTACCGCCGAACTTGTTTCTTAAGAAAATAATAAGTGCTACAAGCCCGATAATTACCCACATAAGAATTGCAACTGGCACAAGTATGTTTCTTAATAATATTAAGAAATCCATGTTTACTCCCTTCTTTCTTTATTTGCAAATATTTCTGCTCATTTATGCCCATTCCGACAAGGGCATATTAAAAGCCGTAACAATAGCATTGTTGCAACATGATTAAATAGGAATACACACAGCGCTTTACCTCTTGGGAGAACAACAAGCGACCGTTACGACCTTTAATATATCTTTGTTGGTTATTGATTTTTGATTATTACTTATTTACTTACCGATTGATTAATAGCAAGAGGAACAACGGCGGCTTGACGAGTAACACAGAGCGAGTAATCACCGCCATTGTTCACTAATGCAAGAATCCATTTAACACAGTGTCAAACGGTTTATAATAACGCGGGAAGCGACCGCGATATTACCACTTAATTATTTTGCAGACTTGGAAGCTGTAGAAACTGGCTTCTTATCCTCTGCCTTATCTGAAACAGTAGCAGAAGCATTTGACGGTTGTTCGTCCTTAAATGGCATTGCAAAGCTGTCATATGTCTGCTTACTAAATTCATCAATGAAATCCCTGCGCCATGGTTCATTAATCGGATAAAGAACGGCTGTGATTCTTGGCTTCGGAGTTGTGTTCTCACGCTTGAATCTGTCGTCATATGTTCCGGCAAAAAGATATATATTATCTTCTTCAATACCGTTATAAACATCTTTTGGCACAGTTGCGTCAAGTGTATCTTCTCCGTCGTCAAGAATTACTGGATAATATTCTCCAGTAACGCGACCAGTTGCACGGTCTGTAATTTCCTGTACATCTTTCTTCCTGTATACCTTTGCTATTGTCATAAATCCTAATTTCATTCTTTTTCACCTTTGCGCTTTTTGCGCCCTCTCTTTAAATTTTAGTTATGTGATATATTTATATAGTGCGTTCAATCGAACGAACTTTTTATAAACTGCCGCGCCGACTTGCCTACTGGGGCGGCAGAATATAACTATGTAATAATGTTATTAATCTTTTATTATTTAGATTTAACAACTACATTGAAAAAACGGATAAAACGAATCTGCGTATATTTAACGAATAAATATAACTCGGTTTCTTCTGCCTTATTAAGATTGTGAAGCTCTTTAGCCGCTTCTATAACATCAACAACGGATAAATCAGATGAACGATTATTGCAGTTGAATATTTCAACAATCGCTTCTTCAACTGATTTGACAATGTCTTTTCTGATATAGTTCTCTTTGTTTTCCATGTTTAAAATCTCCCTTTTATTTAATTTTCTTCTATAAAACAAGTTTTAAATTCTTGTTTTTGGCTGTGAGGTAAGAAACTTGTTTAAAAATACTATCTGTGTATCAGACAATTCAGAACCGCCAGTAAACATCAAACGAAGTTTTACTTTTTCCATTGGATGTTCTTCCTGTTCTTTATGCAATTCTTCCGATTCATGTATTTCTTCGGGTTCGTTCATTGCATTGTCTATTGCGTCAGCTTCTTCATATAGTTCTTCTTCATCTTCGGGATTATCTGGAAGAGCAGAAGCGTCTATATCAGGCTTTACGCTTGTAGCAATAGCGTTAATATTTAATTTTTCCTTGATTAAGGCTTTTAAATTGCGAGTTGATAAATCGGAAGTTATTCCCAATTCTTCAATCTGTTCAATAGTCAACTGCCTTAATAAAACAAGCTGTGTTATACTAAAATCTTTCAATCTTTCATCAAGGTTATAAAAACCTGTCTGCTCATTCAAAGTACAAAAGTTATTTACAATCATTAACCAGTTGGAAACTGTACCGCGCGCAATGTTAAACTCATTATTTGCATAATCATAAATGTTTTTATATCCTTGTACTTCATAGAGCTTCTTGTCATATACGGTTTTAAGAACTATTGCGATTTTAAGCTGTGACTTTGAATAATTTTCAATTTCTGTGTGAATCAGCTTATTAAGAGAATTACTTAAATTCTTCTTGTTTTCGTAATATACTAAACAATCAGCATAAAAGTTTTCATCTCCGGAATTGATATAGTTAATAAGTGCTTCACTGTTCTTTTCTTCCTGTGCTTCTTCCTCGGCTTTCTTCTGCTCAAGTCGTTCTTGCATAACCTCTTCAAGTGTCTTAGCTTCACCCTGTATATATTCTTTTTCCCATTCTGAAAAGCGTTCAGATACATACTTATGTAAATCTTCATAATTGTCCGTTTTTGGAAATGTCTCGGAATATTCACAATTAAGACTATCTTTTATCTTTAATTCAAATGTGCTGCCATGTGCGATAAGAGTAAGACAGCAATTCTTATAATTATCGTTCAAAGTAGCTTCACCCTCTTCTTTTAAGAAGAGAATGATATCATTCATATT
>QRVH01000085.1 GCA_003458705.1 Eubacterium sp. AF22-9
TCTCACCAATATAATATATTGTTAATTATATCATTAGTTTTTATACTTTTAAAACATTTATTTTAGAAATATATTATTACTTATATTTCCACTCCAACAAAAACGACACCATCCTGTACCGCTCCATAAGTTACACTTTATGGAGATGATACATGAACAGTGTCGTTCTGCTTTATATATTCTATTATACTTTATCTATATCCCTGCAATGTAGGTGTCATGCTGATGCCTGGAACAGTCGTAACTCCTTCTGCTGTTGTAACCTTGTATGTTATAACCATTGACTTCTGTGGATATATCATAACGTTAAGATTATAAGCAACTTCGAGATTTTCATACTTGGACTTTCTGAATCCGCCATTGCTGTCTGCCTTTACATCAGTTATAGTTCCTCCTGCTGGAGCAAAAAGATGTATATAGCCTCTCCATGCACCTTCATAACTGCCAATAATATACCCACCCGCTGTTTTGATTGTATTACTATCAATAGTATTTCTTACTGTTACAGTTACATCATAAGTTCTTGTTCCATCATCATTAACCTGTGCATCTCCGATTTCAGTATCAACATCAACATACCAGCCCAGCTTACATGGATCAGAACCACTTATATATACACCAATCTCCGGATTTTCAGGATCATCATTAAGTCCTCCTGAACAGCCAACATCTTTGACATATCCCTGTTCTGTCTCATCAGCCATCCACATCATAACTGTTCTGTCTTCAACACCGGCATTAAATACTGATAAATATCCAGCTAACTTATTTAAATCAAAGTCTCCAACAAGACGGCTCATAGTAGCCTTGGCTGTCTCTGCAAACAATGCATCAACAACATCATCAGTCTCACTATTAACTGATGCATTATTATAGTACTTATAGTAAAGGTCATGCTGTAACATCTGTGTAGCATTCTCGCCATTAAGTACTGTTCCATCAGACAATTCCACATCACCCATATAGCCAAGAAGTCTCTGGATTATGGTAGGTGTCAGAGATATTACACCATCAACAGTTGTATTACTCTTATTACCGTATGCTTTAGCCCAAATCTGTGCAACTCTCTCAAAATCAGGATTAAAACTTGCATCTCTTGGATAATGCATCCAGTTTCCAAATAATGTATCCTCCAACTCACTTGGTCCAACCGATGCCGGAGTACCATAAGGAAGTACATCATATACGCTGTTAAAATCTCCTATTGTAAGAACACCATCAACAATAGTTATTGTGCCTATTGAACCAGGGAAACCACCGCCAGCACGAATCTCTGTTGAGTTCTGTGCTGCAAGAAGGTATGTCCTGTCACTTCCTCCACCAAGGAATGCCTTTAACAATGGCAGATAATCCTCAGCCACAGCATATGCATCTGTAATCAATGTCATCTTATCTGTATACTCAGTAACCTTGCCACCAAGGCTTTCCGGAATATTAATTTCATCAAGATAACCTATTATATCATTAATTGCTGGATTCAGTTCCTCAAGAAGACCTATGTACGCATCCATAGTATATGTATTGAATCCTTCATCCCCCACCTTTATAGAATCAAGCGGGTAATCCTGTATTACAGCCAGAGCCGGTTTAATCATTCTTCCTGTAGCAATCTTCACAATATCAACCAGACTGTCTGATACCATTTCTCAAAACCAATCTGTTTAATTTCACTTGTAATTGTTTCATATATATCTTTACAGTCAGAATCCTCCATATTACCTGTTATATAATTAACAGAAATCTTGTCACTATCCGGAAGGTCCATATATGCCTTAACAAATTTCTCATCCTTCTTTAACAGACTTGATAGTTTATTGGCATCACTGTCTGTAAGCTGAATTCTCCTGTAATGTGTAACACCGTTCTGTCTGAAACCAACCTTATAATTAGTCACTGAGCCTCTGCCGTTATAAATATAATTATGAACACCATTTGATATACATTTATCTTTATATGCACCAAATTTCTCTGATACATATTTGAGAATCTCTTCATCTGTAAACTGAACCTTCGATGATATAGAACTGAAATATCCGTTATCTGAAGCATAGTACATATCCATTGGCTGTATTGATACATACGCAAGTTTTGAAGCATCCGGTTCGTACGATGCCTCATATTTGCCAAATGAATTAGCTCCTGTTCCAATTACCACTGCAAGAACATATCCAAGAAGAATTGATGGAATACACTGCTTTATAACATTCATCTTCTTACTTACTATACATTCATAAACAAACACAACCAATGCACTTACAATAAACAGCACAACAACTGCTATTGTCTCATCATTGTCTATACTTGTATATGCTATCATTACACCTATAAACGCAATTGAAAAGCCGATAAGTGTTCTGATAATCATTGGCAGAACCTTTCCATTAGCTGCTTTTCCTGCTGTCTCACTTTTTCTCTTTACAAAGAGAAGTGCGCCAAGCGCTATATATATAAGTGCAAGCACGAGTGTATATAAGTTACTTGTAAGGCTGAGAACCATATCTGCTATTCCTGATGGACCATTGTATATATCAAATACAGAAAATACCCAGCCAACAATCATATTGTTGGAAGAATCAAGTAACCCCACACCACTGTTACTTATCATGTAAGTTTCTCCATGAAACACAGTCAGTTCTGTAACCATTAACGCAATAAATCTTGGAAGAAACATTATAAGTCCTGTAACACATATATTGCTTAATATGTTTCCTGTAATGGATATTGATACATTTATAATTGCCATGCATAAAAGGCTGCATATAAATATTGAAAGATACATACGGAACATTGTTGCATAATCAACATTAAAATACTGCCTGTTAGCCATGAATAAAACTGCCTGTGATACATATGACACAACAAGTATTCCGGCAATCCATGTAAGTATTGCTGCTGTCTTGCTAAGATATATGCACAATCTTGTATATGGAATTGAATGGTAAAAATCACTGCTGCTTCTCTTATTAAGAAAACTCCATACTATCAATGATATAACAGGTACAACAATTATGAATACTAATACCAGAAAATAATTCCCTGAAATTCCACCTACATTATTAACCTGTTTATATTCTTTAATATAGCTTAATGATGAAATAATCGGTACAACTGATATAAGTGTAATTACCGCCATCATTATAAAGCCCGCAAGTCTTGTCTGCTTCAATGTCTGTAAAAACATATGAAAGCTGAATACTTTCTTATTATTCATGCGTCTTATCCCCCTTCACATCAAATGTATAACCAAGTGCTTCCATCTCATAAGTAAATACTTCCTCAAGCGTAAGCGGGAGGACATCAAATACTACCGGATTCATGGCATTTATAATGTCCATGGTCTGTTCCCTGTCGCCACTTACTATCATGTTGGCAACTGAACCCTCCTGACGGTATCTTGTAATTCTAATGCCCTCAAACTTACTCTCATCAAAATCATCCTTAAAAGCTACCTGTACCTTGAACTGACTCGTCTTTAGTTCAAATACATCGCTGTCAAGCACCAGCCCGCCTTTATGAAGAAGTGACAAATGATCGCATAAGTCTTCCAATTCTCTTAATGAATGTGATGTGACTATAACAGTAGCGTTATTTTCTGCAACATCACCACATATTAACTTCTTGACAAGATTACGCATAACAGGATCAAGTCCGTCAAATGTTTCATCAAAGAACATATACTTGGCTCTGGTTGAAAGCGCAAGTATTATAGCTGCCTGTCTCTTCATTCCTTTTGAAAAGTTTGATATACTCTTAGACGGATCAAGTCCAAATGTTTTCGTAAGCTCTGCGAATCTGTCCATATCAAAATTATCATATATTGAACTATAGAACTTAGCCATGCTCTTCATGTTCGCACCTGCAAGAAAGAATAATTCATCTGCAACGAACACCAGCTTATTCTTCATGTATGTATTCTCATACACATTAATTCCATCGATTATTGCTTCTCCCTTATCTGCCTTATATATCCCTGACAGAACTCTTAGCAGCGTAGACTTTCCTGCACCGTTAGAACCAACCATACCATATATACAGCCCTCCGCTATATTACAGGTAACATTGTCAAGTGCTGTAAAGTCATCAAATGATTTAGTAACACCTTTTACCTCTATCATATTTTCTTATAAACCTCCTCAATCATATCTGTTATCTCACTCTTACTCACCCCTGCGTATGCAAGCTTTCTTACAATCTCCTTAAGATCTGAAAGCTTTTCCTTAGACTGATTACCTACAATCTTTAACGCTTCTGCCGATATAAAAGAGCCCTTTCCCGGTACACTCACCAGAATTCCTCTTCTGTCCAGCTCCATGTATGCTTTCTGGATTGTATTCGGATTAGTAGACAGCTCCATCGATAGCGACCGTACCGACGGCATCTTATCGCCTTCCTTCATAATTCCTTTAAGCACCTGGTCTTCCACCTGCTTAATAAGCTGTTCATAGACTGGCACTCGCGACATGACATCTATTGTGAACATGTTCCTTTCCTTTCTGTGTATTATTTAAACTGGTTACAAGCTTGCGTAATAACTGTACTATATTAATTAGTACAGTTGTAGCATACTATTATAATTAAATTTTGTCAACTGTTATTTTTAAGGTTTTGCAAATATTCCAAGAGCAGGCGCACCATATGAGCAGGAAACAAATGCTGCTGCCATAACGAAATCAATAACAGCCATTATCCATGTTCCAAGCACGAAGCTCTCATTTCCTGACTTCTTTAACACATGATACTCTAAAGCAAATCCGATAAGCACAGCCACAAAAAAGCAGGCAATATCAAGCCACATTTTAGAAAAGCCCAGTACGCCCATATATGTGTAGTACAGAAACGGAATTGCCCATGTTGCCACATTTGCACCAAGAAGAATTGCAAAGCCGCTTGCTGCAAATCTGTCTTTTAATGCATACCATGTGTATATTCCATACAGGTTCATCGGCAGAAATGCCAGCTTCATATGTTCCCATGTTGATTCATTGGTTGGAAAGAACAGCCCGACAAATGTATTCTTTCCCGTCCAGTCATACACAAAATGAAACAGGGATCCTGACACCCATACTGCCAGAATCCCTATTATTATGGTTATATTAAGTTTTTTCATTGTCTTATTCATTGTGCGTACCTCCATTATTATCAAATAATAGAAGTATATGCGGCGGAAGAGGATATATACTAAAATCATTTTCCTGTTCTTCCATCAACTGAATAAACCTGTCATTAAATTGTTTCTTAGTAAATGTATGTGTTTCTTTAAAAAGATAACCTTCTAATTTACCAATATCAAGAATTTTTTCTTCCTGCTTAGCCCTTTCCATAATATTGCGGTAAATTAAATCACGACTTTCGGATTTTTGTATTTTCTTGTTCTTTTCATCATTATAGACTAATATATAATTAAAATTATCCCGAATATACTGAAAATAAATCACGACTTTCGGATTTTTGTATTTTCTTGTTCTTTTCATCATTATAGACTAATATATAATTAAAATTATCCCGAATATACTGAAAATCCTTTA
>QRVH01000086.1 GCA_003458705.1 Eubacterium sp. AF22-9
CAAGTGCAATAGGAATACCTATTTTTATCAAAAGTATTTAAAAGTTCTAACACCCCTTGTAACCATCCAGTATGCATAAGAAAGAATGCCAACTTTTTATCAAAAGTATTTAAAAGTTCTAACACCCCTTGTAACCATCCAGTATGCATAAGAAAGAATGCCAACACCTATGACGAATACTATTGTACATATAACCGGGTTCTTCATAGTAACCTTCTCAGTTTTTTTGCCTGCGTTTAGAAGGTCAATAAGCTTACATCTGCTGATACTGAATGTGTTAAATATCATAACTAACACATACATAATTGCAAAATATATTAAAGTCTTGACGCATGCCTTCATTGAGAATATGAATTTGAACTTAGTCATATCAGCATCAAACATATTAGCAACAATCACGCTCATAAACTGTGAAAGGATTGTACCAATAACAAGTCCTGCCACAAGTGAAACAATGCCGATAAGCAGTGTTTCAAAGAAAAGAATCGCTGAAATCTTTCTCTTGCTCATTCCAAGTGTAAGATATATGCCAAACTCCTTATTACGTCTTTTAATAAGAAAACGGCTTGCATATATAATCAGAAATCCAAGTATGCACGATACGAATACGCTCACGCCTGAAAGCATGTCATTCATCAGCTTGATAATATCCATCATATTTTCTCTTACATCAAGCATAACGCTCTGACTGTCAATTGCATTAAACACATAAAATATTGCAACACCAAGAATAAGAGTGAAGAAATAGACGGTATAATCCTTTAAACTCTTCCTGATGTTCTTTAAAGATATCTTAAAGAGCATTATTAAGGTCGCCTCCTAACAATGTCACAACATCAATGATTTTATCAAAAAATTCTTTTCTTGTAGATTCGCCTCTGCGTATCTCATTAAAGATTTTACCGTCCTTGATAAATATCACTCTGCCTGCGTAGCTTGCTGTAAATGCGTCATGTGTTACCATAAGAATTGTTGCCAAAAGCTCAGTATTAAGAAAATTAAAGCTCTCAAGTAACATCCTTGATGACCTTGAATCAAGTGCTCCTGTAGGCTCATCAGCAAGAATAAGCTTTGGATTAGTAATAATGGCTCTTGCACTTGCCACTCTCTGCTTCTGTCCGCCTGACATCTGATAAGGATATTTGTTTAATACATCTTCAATGCCAAGCTCTCTTGCAGTCTGTCTTACTCTTAATTCAATCTCCCTTGCCGGAACATTCTGTATAGAAAGCGCCAGTGCAATATTTTCAAATGCTGTTAAAGTATCAAGAAGATTAAAGTCCTGAAAGATAAAGCCTAACTCCTCTCTCCTGAACTTGTTAAGCTTATTGCCCTTTAACTGTGTAATTTCGTTGTCTCCGACATATATCTTACCTGTAGTCACCTTATCAAGTGTTGATATACAGTTAAGAAGCGTCGTCTTTCCTGAACCGCTCGCTCCCATTATAGAAACGAATTCTCCCTTTCCAACCTCAAACGAAATATTGTCAATCGCTTTGGTAAGACTTGATTTGTTTCCATAATACTTTTCAATGTTATCAATCTTAAGTATTGTTTCCATAATAATTAATTCCTTTCATATAGATTAATTATGTTTTACCACTTAACTAATCCGGTGTCGTTTGTTCAATATTACGGAACATTACATTTTTGTAACATTACTCCAGTACTATGTAATGATACTACTAACAGGTTTTATTGATAATTCTGCCATCTGATATCTCTATAATCTCATCAGATAACTGGTCAAGTTCTTCTTTATCATGGCATGCAATAATTATTACCGCTCCTCTTTTCTTCTGTTCTTCTAATATATCATGAACCTTCTCAACACTGACATCATCAAGTGCATTAATCGGCTCGTCAAGAATAATAATATCAGGATTTTCCATAACTGCTGCCGCAATTCCTAACTTCTGCTTCATTCCCAGAGAATACTTTCTGTAAGTTCTCTTATCATCAGGGTCAAGTCCGATATCTTCAAGTGCCTTTCTTATCTGTTCATCACCAATTCTGTTCTGAATAGATGCCAGCACCTTAAGATTCTTAAGTCCTGTATAATTACCTATAAATGCAGGATTCTCAATTAACACGCCTATACTTTCCGGAAAAGATATATCTTTTCCAAGTATCTTTCCATCAATATCAATTATTCCTGAATCCGGAGTAATAAGCCCGCATATTGCACGCATAAGCATAGTCTTTCCCGAACCATTCTTTCCTCTTAATCCATATACCTTTCCACCTGTGAATTCCACATTGATATCCCTTAATATTGGTGCTTTCTTTATTGTCTTATTAACATCTGTTATTTTAATATACATTTTTTAATCCTCCCTCACAAGAATATCTTTTTTATTAAATCCAATCATTCCGGCCACATACACAACAATATACACGACAAGGCATACTGCGACCGACTGCCATACCTGTATTCTCTGTGCATTATACACACTGCTTCTTACCACCATAGAATTATTTCCTATCATCAGCGGATTGTTTATAAATACTGACATAACATTCCATGCCATAACTGCGAGCATGCCAATCATCGGATTCGTAAACATGGAGATTGTCATCTGAACCAGTGCTGTTACCAAAGAAACAACAACCGGCATTACAAGCATATACACTATAATCCACACGTTTGCCGCATTATCCGGAACAGATTTATTACTAATCTTTTCAAAAAGCTCATAATTAATCTTCATACTCAGGTTTCCATTGCATAATCCATATACAAATGCTGTTGCATACTGAATTGCATATACAGAAAGTACAGTCAGGCAGTTCCACAGACATTTACTGTTCCACCACAATCTTCTGCTTCTGCATTTCATAAGAAAATCAATCCCTACGCCTTCACAATCATCATTGCAATAACTGTATATCATGAATGGCACAAGAAACTGAATCAGCATCCACACAAAAGGAAATACAATCTTTCCCTCCTTAATAATAAGAACAGGATCATAACCGCCCTGAATAAAGAATATCGTATCCATCATTCCGAATTCATGATTTCCTAATATTATCAGCACTCCGGCAAGCATAAGAACAGCAATTAAATATCTGAATCTGTCAGCATAGAAACCTCTTGCAATATCATGCCATATAACGCCTCTTATACTTTTGTTACTCATCTTCTTTTTTATATTCATAATACTCACGCTTTCTTTGAAGAATAAGACCTGCAATAATCAGAACAGCCATAATTAAAGCAGCTATGCCAAGCTTTCTGGCGCACTCTCCGTAACTATACCATGCAGCCCCGAATATAATCATTTTATGATAGGTAAGCGGTATAAATATATCTACTCCTGCAAATATAATAACAGCCACACCTGATATAACATCTGACGAAAATATTATTTCAAATATAATTCCTATAAAACATGTTATCGCAATCATCAAAGCCATTAATATCCAGTAAGCAAACATTACCTGTATGCTTGTCACCTGACCTGCCGGCAATACATCCATATTCATTAATTTATAACTTGAATAACTGTTCCAGTTAAAAAACACATCAAACTTAGTTGCTGCATATGCAATTGCAGCCAGTTCATATATTAACGACAGCACTGCCGAATACACTATCGTACAGATACTCTGCCACAGATATATTCCTGCCCTCGAACTGTATTTCAGAATTATCATTGGATCTCTGTCACATTTCATCATTCTCTGATTGCAGACAGATGCTATAATCATCATAAGAGGAAATACATAATTCTGTGACATACAGGTCAATACATCTAATACACACGGTGTTCCCGACACATTTCTTTGTAAAGACCTTAAGAAAATTGTAAGCAGAACTTCCTGTGAAATAACTGCTCCCGCAAGCCAGAACAACATTTCTGTATTAACATATCTTCTTTTTAATTCATTCCACATATTATTTACCCATTCTCACATACTTACCTGGAGTTACTGAGAAATACAACTGCCATTCTTCTTTGTTCAGCTTATCAGCATTTATGCTGTGAGGAAATGATATGCTGTGGATAAGGAAAGGTATATCTACAGTAATGCTTGTCCCCTGCTCAAACTTAGAAAAATTGACATCTTTGTTAATTTCTCTTATATAATCATTAGATACTCCCTGTGAAAAAGCTCCCGATGCAAGTCTGATATCTGCATAAGGAAATCCTTTCATCTCACCCGTTATATCTAAAGTACATTCAGCAACCATCACATATAAATCATCCTGCTCATCACTTATGTCTTTTCTTTTGTCAATTCCATACTCATTCAAAAAATCTTCAATTGACATAACCTTATAACTGCTGACAGATGCCGAATATCCGCTAAGTTCAACCTGTTCATTAATCTCATATTCAGTTACACTTCCCTGGGGATACATCTTATTGACTTTAACTATATAGAACGCTGCCACTCCCGCCAATATACATACTAACGCTATTATTAATATTTTCTTCTTCATATCAGATTGCATCCTTTCTTCTGCTTCGTACAAAATACGATACTGTTATCAGCACTATTAACATCACCATATCAATTATCATAAATTTCAGTTCAGAATAACGCAGTTTGGATGCTGTCAGATATTCCATAGGGCCATCTCTTCCAATAGATGAACAAACAATATAATAAAAGAAATACATCATGAATGGTGTAAGTGCGACCATAAACCTGTTATTTACAAGGTCTGCAAATATGTATGCAATACAGTTAATTAGTCCAAATCCCACAAATGCAAATAAAAATACTATAACAACCATTGCAAATGGTGCTTCAAAAAATAAATCTCCAAAAACTGACAGTTTTGAGAAATTAAACTGTGAACTAACTGATTCGGGCTTAAAAGCCGGCAAAATCATAGCTGTCACAACAAATGATATAACAAGCGGAAAGCATGCCACAAAACCACCTACTATAAACTGGGCAAAAAGCTTTGCTTTGTAATACTTCTTTTTATCAATTCTTGTAAATATATTATTAACATAATGCTTCTTCACATCCATCAATATGCTTATAGAATATGGCAATGCTGTCAACAGCGGCATAATAAAGTAATAAAGAAATACATAAGACCCCGGTCTTACTCCCATCCACTTCATATATAGTCCCGGAAGCTGTATACCGCTGTATTTCCCCATCTCAAGCAGTTTATCTAATGTTTTTCTTGCTGGAATAATCTCGTTCCATATATTAAACCCTACGATAACTAATCCTATTACTACTGATACAATAAGCATCTTATTCTTAAATGCTCTTTCCATTTCTATTTTAATTAATTTTTTCATGTTTCCTCC
Source organism: Eubacterium sp. AF22-9 (assembly GCA_003458705.1). Taxonomy (GTDB): domain Bacteria; phylum Bacillota; class Clostridia; order Lachnospirales; family Lachnospiraceae; genus Lachnospira. Next base: position 5,283 of record QRVH01000086.1, read on the forward strand.
CGGTTCATATATGATTGCTAATGGTCCTTATAAATGGTTGAATTTCTTAAGCATCTTATTCTTAAATGCTCTTTCCATTTCTATTTTAATTAATTTTTTCATGTTTCCTCCCGGTTCATATATGATTGCTAATGGTCCTTATAAATGGTTGAATTT
>QRVH01000087.1 GCA_003458705.1 Eubacterium sp. AF22-9
TGTATTATATAGGTATCTCGATAAAAAGAAAAAAGCTCCATAAATGGCTTGTTTACGCCATTTATGAAGCTCTGTTTGTCCAAGGGCAACTCCCTTTATTTCATCAGGAGCAAACACTCTTCTATAAAAAGAAAAAAGCTCCATAAATGGCTTGTTTACGCCATTTATGAAGCTCTGTTTGTCCAAGGGCAACTCCCTTTATTTCATCAGGAGCAAACACTCTTCTATCCTCTTAAAGATAAAGGTTATTGCCCTTTAACAATCAAAAGCAATATATGCTACTCTTGCTTAAATTATTTCTCATAATTCATAAAACATTGATTCTACAAGGCTTCTTTCGGCTACTATGAAATAAAAGAGACCGTAAGCTGAGGAAAACTTGGTCTCATCTTATGGTCTCTGATACTTTTTATTTTATTGTTGACGATACAGTCTTTTGCCCTAATGATGATAACCCTTATTGCCCTTTAACACCGTTTACTACTCAAACTCGCAGAGTCTGGTTTGATTCAGGTTATTATAATATGATTATCTATACCATTTTGTATTGATAACTCATACCTTTTCCACACATTATTTTTCGTTTCACATATTTTTAGTACCAATCCAGTACCATTGCATTTTTTCATTATTGTGTTTAGTTCAGGTGGCTTGCAGGTTTGGTTACTATTCAGTGAATAATCAGCTGATAGTTTGCAAGTCCACCTATGGAAATTATAATCTCCGGACGATGTTTGCAAGTCCACCTATGGAAATTATAATCTCCGGACGATGTTTCTGCAACTAGAAATTTTGAGGTACTAATGGGTAGTACCATCCTTCTCCATATCATTCATCAATTTATCAAAGTCACTTTCATACAGCGAATCCTGTATAACTCTGTATTTTTCAAATTCGCTTTCTGCAAATTCTTTCGCAATAGCTGCTGTTACTTTTCCTTTATCCTGAAGTACATCCGCATCATTAAATCTAAGAAATGCGTCAAGCTTTGTTTTCCAATCTTCCATAGTCATAGGAATATGTCTTCGTGCCTGTCTTGTTGCATAATCAAGATACATTGTCACAATCTCATTTAATTCTGCAAGTTCTTCTTTTTCCAAGTAGTTTTTTGCAATTGACACGTCTGTTTTTACTATTTTACCATCAGGCGCATTTTTCCATGATTTAAGTCCCATATGTTTCTTATTATGATCAGCTCTTTCCACTATCACTTCTGCCGCTGTATTACCATGAACTGCATAATGCATCTTATTCTGAACTGTTGCATAAAACTCTCTTGTCATCTGTGAATTCTTATCATAATCAACTGCTGTTGCATATATATCTGTGATTTTCTGGTAAAATCTTCTCTCACTTGCTCTGATTTCCTGAATCTCAGCAATAAGATGCTCAAAATAATCTTCGTCGAAAATCTGTCCATTAATCAATCTGCTTTTATCAAGAACATAACCCTGCTTTGTAAATGTATCCAACATTTTGGTTGCCCATGTCCTGAACTGTGTTGCCCGTTCTGAATTAATGCGATATCCCACAGCATAATAGCTGCTAACGAATAAAATTTATATTTGTATGTTTTTCCATTATCGGCAACTTGTGCAAAATTTGCACAAGTTAAATTTTCATCTAATTCTCCCTCTTTAAAAATGTTGCTCAGATGCTTTGTAGCCACACTTCTATCTACATCAAAAAGCTGCGAAATTGCTTTCTGCGTAAGCCATACATCGCCATTCTGAACCCTGACTTCTATTCCGTCTTCTCCTGCATCTCGTGTGAAAACCAAGAAATCAACAGTGCTATTTCTTATCTGTAATTCTTTGCTCATAAAAGTGTTCCTTTCTCTAGATTCTATCAATACATCTCTATAAAACATTTTCCCCTATTTCTTTCAAATATCAAGAAAGGAATTTCTGCTTTTGCCAGCATACTATTATTAACTGGAACATATTCATAATTTTCAATATCTGGCATACACTTTATGGCTCTCTTTTTATCTATACCATATAAATTATTTTCACTGCTGTTCCATAAAGCCTTAATCTTCAAAACAACACATTTTGTTTGAACCATCACCTTATATTTTTCAAGCCTGCTTTTTTCTATCTCCTTTGATTTGTCGTCATAAGAAATAGTTTTGTTTGAACCATCACCTTATATTTTTCAAGCCTGCTTTTTTCTATCTCCTTTGATTTGTCGTCATAAGAAATAGTAATATATCTGGAGTTGGATTTTATAATGCGAACATCTCCATTACTTACTGCCTCTTTAGGGAATCCCAAATCTTCAAAAAAACTATCATAATCTGTAATGCATTCTTGGAGCTCCATTTTGACTGCATAACAACTATTTATAATATTCTGTATCCCCTTATCATCAGCCTGAACATATAAATATTCCATCCTGTACTATCACCATCATCATCTAATATTGGAATAGAACCATAAGGATTAAACATATGTAAATTAGACAAATCATCTTTTGTTGGCTTTTTAAATTTGACTATTTCAAATGTTATGCTCATAAATGTTCTCCTTTTCCGTCACTTTTTTAGCGACGAATTATTTTATACATCTTGCTTTTCGTCATTGCAAACTAACTTCTTATGCCAAAACAATTGCTTTAATAATTATTTTGTGCTAATGGTTAGTACTGCGATTAGTATCTATGTACCTGGTAAAATCGATTATCTTTGCAGGCTTTCTCTTAGAAATAATCCCTAATCGTTCCATGTCTAATTTAAAAAGTTCACTCGGATATCCATACGCATCAAATCCCTCTGGCTGGCAGATATCTCTGTTCAGATACTCACTAAGTTCCCATTGATACTTTGCTTCTTTCTCCAGCTTCTTACCAAAATACTGTGCATCCATTACCATTCTGTTAATGCCACCAACCGATTTCCTACCATGAGTTTTTGTTACAGTTGTATCGCCTGACATTTTAAAATACTGCCCTATCTGTTCCTCGGAATATCCCATTTCCTGCATCACGCCATGAATCACACTGCAGATATACATTATATAGTAATTCCAGTTTCTTGGTTCAATATCTGTCATTGCTATTGTATAACGATTACTGGCATTCACAATAAACAAGACATTTCTTCCTTTTATTTTCGTCAAATGTGTGTCCCAGCAGAACACAAGTGAAGCACATTTGCTTTTTTCAATCTTTGTTGTTTTTAGTCGATCTTGAACTACTTTTGTTACACCAAGCTCCATATGTATCACCTGCTCATTTCAAGTATTCTTTTTACTTCATTCTGTAATTCATCACTAAAGTCTGATAAATCATTATATGTAATTACTTTCAGTCTAATAAGACGAACAATATCCCATATTATCTCTGATTTTTTCAGTTCCATGACAACTCCCGGATGACGTTTATCTTCTTTTATCCGTTTTTCAAGTTCCCAGAATTTTTCTGATACAGGCTTTTTATCATCATTCAGAAAATTTGCATACTCTTTAACAAGACCTTCCATATAATTTCCCTGCCAGCCTGATAATCTTTCTCGAAATAATTTCCAATCCCTTTTGCTTATGTCCATGATTTTGAATCTCCTCGGCTTCATATCATTCACCGAAAGTCATGCCATAAATGTCTTATGTTACTCTATAAATACATACTTTTCTATTTTACTGCCATAACAACCTTCATATCTCTAAGTTTCACCTTCCCTGCTTTTGCTGTATATAGCGAATATTCTAGTATTTTTGCAATTTCATTTTTGCTAAAAATCTGATTTTTCTCTATTTCATCACATTCCTTAAGAATATTTTCCTTCGATTGATCCTTATATTTCTGTTGTACAATCACCGATTTTGATTGTCAAGCAACGACACATTTACTGCAACAGTTAATTTTTAATGAATCAGTGGATTTTCAACAATAGTTTTTACTACATTTGAATTATAAATCAACACCTACATTATAATAACATTTGTATAATGAATATTATTGCGTCAAGAAACCGTGATTCCGGCGCAGTGGAAACCTACATTCCGGATACGGAAACCGCCTTTGATTGGCTTAACTACCATTCATAAGAAATTGAGCCAATGTCAAGCCCAGAGCCGCTTTGCGGGGCGTTAGCCGGCTTTATATTGGTGAGATTTCTTGTATTCTAAATAATTGCCAATCGGTTTCCTAACCACCTGACAGCACGGACACAAAGGCCGGAATATTCATATAATAATATTTATCTTCTACGTATTAACATTTCCTACTGTTGTTTAACCCATACTTCAAAGCACCTCTTTTTTCTATCATTCTTTTCTTGGTAACTAGTAATAAAACCTTTCTTTTGCAGTTGCAACAATAATCTCTCATTATGACCATTTACATCAATCGAAATTTCTTCCTTATGTCTAGACTTATTATCACTAAGCTTACTCCACTCACCACCAAGTTCCATCAATAATCTCGAGATTTCTGCAACACTATACACTTGTAAATGGTAAACAAGCAACATATGTCTTTCCGTATTATCCAAAAATTTCCATGCACGCTCAACATACACTTTATCTACATCAAATTGATTACTTGCAATAGTCTGTGCTAACTTTTTTGTCATAATACCTGCAGATATTTTTTTCAATATTTCAGGCTTAAAATGCTTATCAATAGTCGTATCATTCAGTAACATAACAACTTCACTTTCATTTAGTGAAACTGATGGCAAATCATTTATAAATTGATTTCATTTAGTGAAACTGATGGCAAATCATTTATAAATTGATCAATATACTCTCTGCAATATAT
>QRVH01000088.1 GCA_003458705.1 Eubacterium sp. AF22-9
CTTGTATCTGTAATGTTGCAACAACCTTAACCCCACTCTTTTAGCAGCATACAAAATAGATGGTGATAATAGTGGGAAAAAAGTATGAACATGAACTATATCTGGTTTTTCTTTATTTATAATTTCTTTTACCCGATTATAATTTTTAAAAGACCATAACATTCCTAATGTTGATATAACTTTTTTCACAGCACTTTCATTGTCAAACTCATCATTACACACATTATACTTTATTACTGTATGACCATGTTCTTGTAATAATTCTGTTTCGCTTTTAAACACCTGATCATCACCACTTGCTGATCCTTTACGGTGGAAATTATGTATTGCTAGTATCTTCACTTTATATACCTCTATTTATCCATAAATTGTCTCTTATATTTTTCAGAAATATAATTCCAACTATATAAATTTTCTATTCGACTTTTAGCTTTAATAGAATATTTATCAATAAATTCATCAGTTAAACTATCAGCCTTCTCTATTAATCCCGCCAAATTTCCGTCACCTTTATTCCAGTATAAAGCGCCATCTTCAGCAACTTCTCTATTAAACCCAACATCAAGCAATAAGTTCAAATCTGTTGAAGCTAACGCCTCCAATAAACTTGGGTTAGTGCCCCCAACCTCATGACCATGAAAATATGCATATGCCTGCTCTCTAATCTTTTTCAGTAATTCCTGATCATAAACTGTTCCAACAAATTTTATTCTTTTATCCTGTTCAAACCCTGTTGATACTTTAAGTTCTTCATAAAACTTATTATGTTCAACATTGGTAATTATCACGAAATCTTTTGTTGTACCCGACTTCATAAATTCTCTAATCATTGTTTCATAATTATTTTCTGGTACAAACCTTCCAACAACAAGATAGTATTCTTTTGGCTTAACCTCTTTCTCTTTAAACCAATCTGTAACTTTTTTGTCATCATCTGCTAATATTGACTTCTTTATATCTGCACCATATGCAATGAATGTTGTTTCTGGATTATATTGTGAATATGTTTCTTTAATATATTTCTCAATATTCTTAGAATCACATATTAGCAAATCCGCCTGTTTAACCATCATTTTTCTGAAATTTTCCAATACTTCCTTACAGGTGCACTCCATTTAGCTCGCATCCACTCATGTCCATCTGGATTAATATATAATCTGCCACCTAATTTATGAATCTTCTTTCTAAAATGTTTCGCAAATGGTCCAATTCGGCATGCTAATATATAGACAATAGGATTATCTATATTATGTTCTTTTATATATTTGCAACATTCAGACAATGCTTTTACATCGTAGTAAATAGCTTGTGCAGGGCCAATATTAGGCACTTTTATTTTAAAGCATCTTGCATTATTTTTTTCAAACTCTCCGTATTCTTTATCCTTTATAGCAACATGATACTTTATCTCTTTATTTTCCTTATGATACTCTGTCAATTTATCAACAAAAGTTTCATATCCACCATAATTACCTAAATTCTTTGCTCCTACTATAAACACATTTTGCATATGTGACCTCATTTCATTATCCTTCGAAAATTTATTCCACCCTAATTACTTCATCCCGACACATCGCCTCAAGATAGCTCTTAGCCTGCTGCACCTGGTCCTCGTATGGTACCATAACATACAACTTCTGTTTTCCTGCAGAGAATGTTGTCGCAGATGCGCCTTCACCACTTACACTATAACTCTGGATGTCCCAGTCAATATTCTTGCTAATCTGTAGCTGCGCCAGTTCTGATATCTTGTCATATGGCATATTGGTAATCATATTGTCTGACACGGTATTAAGAATGGATGTGTAATTAGTAATCATGCTTGGTGAAGCCATTTTCTTAATAACCGCATTAATAACCATCATCTGGTTTCTTCCACGCTGTCTGTCTCCATCAGCATAAGCATGTCTTTCTCTCGAGAAAGTAAGTGCCTGCTGTGCATTAAAGTGATTAACACCTTTATGAACTGTTAAATTACCAGTCTGTGAAAGCGTAGCATCATAATCCAGTGTTATATCAACTCCGCCTAAAGCATCTATTACATTGAGAAAGCCTGTGAAATTAACCTTGAGATAATACTCAACATTGATTCCATATAACATTTCCAATGTTTCCCTTGAGCAATCTATTCCATATATTCCGGCGTGTGTAAGCTTATCTCTCACACCATTAGATATACTTAATGGAACATAATAATCTCTTGGTGTATTAATCATAAGAATCTGATGTGTCTTAGTATTCATAAACAACAGAATATTAACATCACTTCTGCTTGTCGTATTAGGTGGTCCGGAAGTATCTATTCCGCTTATATATATTCCTATTACATTGTCATTGCTCATGTAATCAGAATTACTGTCTTCTACCTGTGTAATATACTTCTGGCTGTATACACATCTGATTCTGCTTTCAAGATTTTCATAACCATCCATATCCTCAAAAACACCCAGATAACTCTCATTGATAATTATGGATTCAACTTTCTTATTCAAAAGTGCATCCACAGCATCCATAATAGAAGTGTAATCTTTATAAGAAAGTGCTACATCTTTATCGCTGATATCATCAAGCATTTTCTCAAGATTGTCTGAATCCAATATAGGAATCCTGCCACATGTATATCCATTTATTTCCTCAAGACTCTGTGCAGCGTCGTCTGCTAAAACATATACACCAACAATATCTGTCTGTGTTTTTTTACCAGTCATCTTTCCAAGATATCCCCTTGTATATCCAAGGTATACGCATCCAATAATCATGATTATAGAAAGTAATACAGATAATACTTTAGTTATTATGCCTGGTACTTTCCATCTCTGTGTTATTGCTGTGATAAGAGAACATCCTATCAGAACAATTCCTGCTGCCACCTTAATTGATGTCGGAATCATTCCAATATAATGTATAAACACTATCAACACTATAGACACAATAAACTGTATTGCTGATAATACAAGTCCTGATATCATCAGTGCCTGACTCTTTTTTTTCAATTTTTTATGCCTTTTTTTCTGTTTTATTACTCATTTTTCAAACCTTATTTGCCACCAACAGTAAATACTGTAAGTATCGTTTTAAATATTATTTTGAAATCTAAACCTATGCTCCAATTGTCTATATATTCAAGATCCATTTTAACAACATCTTCAAAATCCTGAACAGTATTTCTTCCATAAGCCTGCCACATACCTGTAAGTCCCGGCTTCATTGAAAGTCTTCTCTTGTGGTGTCCTTCATACTGCTTGAACTCATTAACCGTAGGCGGTCTTGTTCCTACAAGACTCATGTCACCCTTTAACACGTTAATGAACTGCGGTAATTCATCAATACTTGTTTTTCTTATAAATTTACCAACCTTGGTAATTCTTGGGTCATCAGTCATCTTAAACATAAGACCTGACATCTCATTCTGCTCCATCAAATCCTTAAGCCTGTCCTCAGCATCAACATACATTGACCTGAACTTATATATGTAGAAATATCTTCCGTTCTTTCCAACTCTCTTCTGTTTAAAAAACAGAGGGCCCTTAGACTCAAGCTTTAATGCTGGTGCTACGAAAATCATAGCAATAAACATAATAACAATTCCGATTATCCCACCAAAAATATCTATGCATCTCTTAACAAGCAGTTCCTTGTAATCAAAGATTCTGTTAGCAAATGTAATAACAGGTATCTTTCCAAGATGTCCAAGCGATGTATCGAAATCCTTAAAGCTGTCCAGCACTTCAACTCTTAAATGAACCATAATGCCCATGTCTTCAAGCTCCATAACCATAGGTCTTATCTGTTCCCTGAGTTTATAATCAAGATCAATAAATACTTCATCAACAACTTCATTCTTGATATATCGCATCATGGTATGTGTATTAGCTACAACATTAATACCTTCAAATTCTTCTCCAACCATATTGTCATCAACTATAACAATACCAGCGACAGTTCTTACCCAGTCTTCATCCTTATTAATAAGCTTGACATCAAGCTGAGCCCTGTCTTTCATCGTAACAAGAATAACTCTTGAAGCATGCATTTTACTCTTATTACGTGCAACAAGATACCATTTTACTATATAACGGGTGAGATACATAAGAATTCCGCCAACTATAATAGTAAATATATATACACCTCTTGGTATCTCCGATGTCTTTCTAATCAATTCATATACAGCCACGCACGCTGCAAATACCAGTGACTTCTGTAATACAGACTTTAATTCCTCAAACTTCCCTCTTATTACAAAATCTGAGCTTACATTAACAAACAAAGCTGTAATAATAACTGCAAACAATACTGTTACAAAGCTACCCCTCAACATACTCAAAGTATCATGAGCACTATATTTCCTGTATGCTATAAGCCACAAAACACCCGATATATAATAAGCAAGTAGCATACATATCGAATCCGTAAAGAACAATATCATATTCTGTATATTGTCTCTTGTTTTATTAGTATATTCAAACATATATTTACCTTTTGTCAATGCAAATCCCTTTCACCCGATATATAATAAGCAAGTAGCATACATATCGAATCCGTAAAGAACAATATCATATTCTGTATATTGTCTCTTGTTTTATTAGTATATTCAAACATATATTTACC
>QRVH01000089.1 GCA_003458705.1 Eubacterium sp. AF22-9
CATATTAAACCGATTGTTATAAGTATATCATTTATCATTCAGAAGATAAATGGTAATTGTTTATAAGAAAAGAATAATTTATTATGCTTTTTTAATAAAACTGGCTTGTTATTATTTTGTCATAGTGTTAAAATAAAGTCAACTTGTAAAAAGTGAACAATTTTATATTATGGAGGCGTTTTTATGGCACAGAGATTTATTTTGAACGGAACTTCTTATCATGGAGCAGGTGCAATCCAGGAGATTGCAACAGAGGTTAAGTCAAGAGGATTCAAGAAAGCATTTGTATGCTCAGATCCAGATCTTGTAAAGTTTGGAGTAACAGCTAAGGTTCTTAAGGTCCTTGATGATAATGGCTTCCCTTATGAGTTATATTCTAACATCAAGCCTAATCCTACTATTGAGAATGTGCAGACAGGTGTAGAAGCATTTAAGAATGCAGGAACTGATTATTTGATTGCTATCGGTGGTGGTTCTTCAATGGATACAGCCAAAGCAATCGGTATTATAATCAATAATCCTGAATTTGCAGATGTAAGAAGCCTTGAAGGTGTTGCTGATACTAAGAAACCTGCAGTTCCTATTATTGCAGTTCCTACTACTGCCGGAACAGCTGCAGAAGTTACAATTAACTATGTAATTACTGATGCAGAGAAGAATCGTAAAATGGTATGTGTAGATCCACATGATATTCCGGTTGTTGCAGTTGTTGATCCGGATATGATGTCAAGCATGCCTAAGGGGCTTACAGCAGCAACAGGTATGGATGCACTTACACATGCTATTGAGGGTTATATTACAGCAGGAGCATGGGAATTATCTGATATGTTCCATCTTAAGGCAATTGAGATTATCGCTAAGAGCTTAAGAGGTGCTGTTGATAATACTCCAGAAGGAAGAGAAGGAATGGCTTTAGGCCAGTACATAGCAGGTATGGGATTCTCTAATGTAGGTCTTGGTATTGTCCATTCTATGGCTCATCCACTTGGAGCACTTTATGATACACCACATGGTGTTGCCAACGCTATTATCCTTCCAACAGGTATGGAATACAATGCACCATGTACAGGTGAGAAGTATCGTGACATTGCTAAGGCAATGGGCGTTGAAGGCACAGAGAAGATGACTCAGGAAGAATACAGAAAGGCAGCTGTTGATGCAGTTAAGAAGCTTGCTGCTGATGTTGGAATTCCAGCTGATCTTAAGGATATCGTTAAGCCAGAGGATATTCCATTCCTTGCACAGTCTGCATATGATGATGCATGCCGTCCTGGTAATCCAAGAGAGACTAGTGTAGAAGATATTACAAAGCTTTATGAAAGTCTTATTTAATAATAATACATTTGCATAATATGTATGTGATAATATTAAACCGCGGTGCAGCGTGATGCTGTATCGCGGTTTTTAGGTGTTGTTCAGTTAATATATTATGTCTGATACTATTCGTTTTCAGACATGTCAATAAACATAACATTTAATTCAGGCAAAGATCTCTTTAAAGAAACAGGCCGGCCTGATGTATCAAGGAAGCAGTGCTCGCTTTCGCCTGTGCATCTTACCTCTCCATTTTTTTCGTCAACCACCGTATATTCAAGAGTGATTTTCACGCCATTATATTTAACAACTTTGACATTAATGATTACTGTATCATAATAATGTGTCATTGACTTGTATCTTGCATTAACTGATAATACAGGACTTATAATGCCCAGTTCTTCCATTTTCTTATATCCAAATCCATTTTCTTCAAGAAGATAGGATCTTGCTTCTTCAAACCATCTTATGTAATTAGAATGATGTACGATTCCCATCTGGTCTGTTTCATAATACTGAACCAGATGCTTATATGGCTTATATATCATAATATCCCTCCTAAGTCAGTTATTTTATTAGAATGTAATTATAGTTATTTATGTCTGCTATTGTCAATTCCGGAAAGATTAATATTAATTATATTATAATTTGCAGCTGCATTTATAACATTATCAGCAATTATTTTGTCATATCTGTTCATCCATTTTCCTGTAACTCCAGTGTAAGCAGCAACCTCATCTTTAGAAGCGCCTCCGATTAACATATAACTTATTGCAGCATGCCGGAGTGTCTGCATTGTGTAATGCTTGCGCAGTTTTCTGGCTTTAACAAGTTTCTCTGTATAAGATGCCAGAAGTCTTTCCGTGTCACGCATTTTAATTCTGTTTTTTCTAAGATTCAGAAAAATTGCACCACTCTGGATATTCTCAGCTTCAATATATGTATCAAGCAATGTTCCAAGATCATCAGGAATTATAAGAAATCTGCTTACATGATTCTTAGGAGGCATATTAAAGCATAAATGTCCTTCTTTATCCCTGCATATAAACTCCTTGTTGAGACTGCATATTTCCTGATTGGTAAGCCCCATCTTGATAACGAATGAAAATATTAAAAATGCTTTATTATCATTGTTTTCCAGTGCTGCACTTAATAGATTATCAATTTCCTTAGCGTCTGGAACAGCATCTTTAGGCAATATTTTGTCCTGTTCAGGCAGTGACATGATTTCAAAATAATTAACATACCGTCTGCCGTGATTAACAGTGTAGGTTTCTATAAATGTACAGACTGATTTCATAACAGAAAGCCGCATAACAGCAGTGTTGTATGAAAGCCTGCCGGCATTAACTTTTTCTATGAGGGTATTGTAGTAATTAAGAGCTTCTTTTCTTGTTAATTTAAGCGGATCGTGACCTGTTAATCTGTCAAAATCCCTTACAACATTCCAATATTCTTTTCTGGTTCTTGGACTGAGATTCGTCTGAAAATAAATCCATATTTCATCTTCAAATTTTGTTGAAATCATATGTACTCCTTTCGATAGAGCAGTAGTTTATTGATATTTTACACTCTATGACGACATATGTCTAGACCTCAACAAATAAAAACCACTCCTCCACTTCAAACACAAAATAAAAGCAAAGACAAACCAAAATAATTAAGAAATGCTTCCAGATTGAACTCAATTCACATTTGCTTTTTATGTCGAAAGTCCGTATAATAGATAATTATATTTATATAAAGGAGCTAACATGGAACAGTATTCTAGGCGATTTATTGAAGAGCTCGCCAAGCATATCAATCCGGCGATTCTCGAATTTTTCAACAAGAAGAAAAATCTGATGAACTTCCCTACTGACAATGTGGCAGAGCTGATAGATGAAACATTGATGGAGTATCTTGAAGGCAAGACCAGCCGTGAAGATTTGATGCCGATTATTAATAAGATTAAGAAGTCGCGCCTTCAGAAGCGTGCCAGATGGTATAAGGCATATAACAATGATATTGATAATATGAACCTTGATGACCCAAAGCACCCTCTCGCGAGCTTTATCGCACTTGCCAGATCATTAAGACCTGATGAGTATGCGAAGCTCTATGGTGATAAGGAGCTTGATGATATTATCAAAGACAAGAAGGATGCAGCTAATGAATGGAAGAATGATTCAGGAAGCTTGCTGATTGACTTTCCTGGTCTGTACTCTTTCACTAATAACTCAATATATAATTCACTTAAAAATGATCTGATTATCAGTGCATGGAAGTATATTGAAAGTGAACTGGCAGGTAACATTGATTCTTACCTAAGAATGTATCCTGTCGATCTTGTTGATAAACCATTATTCAGTCCGTCTTCTTTTACCCTGATGATGGAGACAGCTTCTAACAATCTGTTAAAAGAAATCATTACTGATGATGATGGAGATGAGTTGCTGGAGGTTACTGTTGATAATGGTAAGCTTACACCACCGAAATCAATGGATACAGATGACCTTAAGCTGGTCAACGCATTTATATCAAATATTAATATGCAGGAGTTCTCTAAGGAGAAATCAGTTGTTGTCGATCTTAATACTTTAGGTAAAGAAGTTGTTGATTATCATGTCGGTAAGAATGTTCTTAACAAGATTAGTAACTCATGCCGTAAGCTGGTAGAATATAATTTCTCTTATGAAGCTGAAGGCAGTAAGATATATTTCAACTTATTTGATAATATTGTAATTAAAGAAGATGCTGAAAGACCATATGCAATTGCACAATTCGGAGAGATTCTGAGCAATGCCATAATCCAGAAGAAGCTTATCTCTATTACTTCTGCTTCTTATGATGTACTTGATAACAACCTGTCAAAGATTATCTGTTATGCGATAAAGCGTGAGCAGATTGCCAATCAGGAAACAAGAGTGAATGAATACAGTTATACATACTTCCAGAAGATTGTAAGATTCAAGCTGAAGAATAAGAAGAAAAATCTGCAGCTTATCCAGGAGAGTCTTCAGGAGTTCGTGGATAACCATATTGCTATTGAAAAGTTTGAGCTAAAGAATGGTGTGTTTATTATAACTTTCCTGCCATTGTCTGATGCAGAGATAGAGGATCTTAATTCTGATAATGATAAGAATGATAAAGGATTGTTGATTGACAGTCTTGATATCTGATCTGTATATAACCTGATATTGAATGATAGTCTACATTTCTATCAAAATGTGATGTAGAATAATGAAGGATAATTGA
>QRVH01000009.1 GCA_003458705.1 Eubacterium sp. AF22-9
ATTTCATCTGATATGTCTGAATTATCTATTTCCATACTGTAAACAGCTTCACTCTCGTTGCTTTCAAACATAAATCTGTATACAGTAAGTGATGTTTTACTCTCTGTTACAGATTCCATTGAAGTGAAAAATATATAATTCTTTTCATTGCATGCATATCTGATTCTGCAGAAATTATATTTTTTAATCTGTGATGCCACTTCTGCTTTTTCATTAGTTGCTGCATTCAGAATAAAATATTTTTTCCCCTGAAGTCCCTGATACTGATAATTATCATCCGTTATCTGCATTAAGAGTCTGTCATTAACAGGAAAAAATATCCCCTTCTCCGAATTCTTCATCAGCTTAATATCCATGTATGACCTCCCGTTGTCGTTCAAGTAATCTTCATCCAGTCCTAGTCTATAAGTGACATCAGATCAAAATCAGATGCCCTGTGGTTTAAAAACAGTGTTCCAACATTTTCTCCAGCCATAACCCTGATAATATTATCAACATCATTACCGTTAGTAATAATCATATCCGCCCCCGACAGAGTTGCAATCTTGCCTGCAATAAGCTTTGTAGTCATACCGCCAGTCCCCATATTACTGCCGGATGAACCTTTGCCCATTCCCATAAGCTTCTCATCAATCTCGTATACAGTTTCAACAAATTTTGCATTAGGATTAGTGTTTGGATCATCTGTATACAGACCATCAATATCAGATAACAGAATAAGAAGGTCCGCTCCGATAATTGAAGCAACAATTGCTGAAAGTCTGTCATTATCTCCAAAAGCCTGTAGCTGTTCAATCTCGTAAGTTGATACTGTATCGTTCTCATTAACGATTGGAACTGCCCCAAGCTTTAAGATTTCATTAAATGTATTCTGTGCATTAGTCCTGTTAACATCATTAACTATTGTGTTCTTGGTAAGAAGAACCTGTGATGCAACTGCACCATATTCTGCAAATATCTTCTGGTAAACCATCATTAACTTAGCCTGTCCTATGGATGCACATGCCTGTTTTACCGGAAGTTCTGTAGGTCTGTCACAAAGTCCTATAACAGCCCTTCCCACAGCTATTGCACCAGAAGAAACTAAAACAACATCTTTTCCTGAATTCTTAATATCAATAAGAATCCTTACCAGCTTTTCAATCTTTAAAAGGTCCAATCTGCCTGTCTGCTCATGCATAAGTGAAGATGAACCTATCTTTATAACAATTCTTTTCTTGTCTTTTATAAACTCTCTATAATTCCCCATATTTTAATATCTCCAGTAAAAAAATCAAATGCTGGTCTATTTTACTATATTTTTATTAAAAAGTCCATATTATCCCATACAAGCAGATGTTACTGCCATATATTCCGCAACCTTAACACCATCAACTGCAGCAGATGTTATGCCTCCTGCATACCCTGCACCTTCACCGCACGGATACAATCCACATACTGATGTACTTACAAGTTCATCGTTTCTTATTATTCTTACAGGACTTGAGGTTCTGCTCTCAACGCCAGATAGTACAGCATCTTTCCTGTCGAAATCATGTATGAATTTTGAAAATCCGTGCACGCCTTCAACAACTGAATCTGCCACATAAGAAGGTAATACATTCTTAAGATTAGCAAATGTATATTCTCCTTTTATGCAAGGCTCAACCTCTCCTAATTTCGTTGTTGTTATATTTTTTTCAAAATCGCCAAATAACTGTACCGGAACTTTCCCCTTTCCTTCAGCATAGGCATTTTCTTCCAACTGTCTCTGGAATTTTATTCCATCAAGTACTTCATGTCCGAAATCATCTGGTCCGACTGTAACAATTATTGCTGAATTAGCATTGCGGGAATCACGACCTGAGTAACTCATTCCATTAACACATGTCCTGCCGTTCTCTGATGAAGCATTAACAACATAACCTCCTGGACACATACAGAAAGAATACACACCTCGTTCTTTATCTGTATTCTTCGTCTTGTAAGTAACTTTATAATCAGCCGCCGGAAGTTCATATGCAGCATCCGCATAGGCATTGTAATTAATCATTCCCTGCGGGTGTTCAATTCGCAATCCAACCGCAAACGGCTTTGGTTCCATATCAATTTTCTCATTATGAAGATATTCAAATGTATCCCTTGAGCTGTGACCTATGGCAAGGCATACTTTGCTGCATTTTCTTGTATGTTCACCATCTTTGTCAGCTATGACAACACCACACACTTTTCCGTCTTTAATATCTATCCTTTTCAGACAGCTTCCAAAATTAACTTCACCGCCAAGCGCGGTAATATGCTGTCTTATATTCTTAATTACAACCGCAAGCACATCTGTTCCTATATGTGGCTTATTGGCATACAGAATATCTTCTGATGCACCGAATTCAACAAAGCTCTGCAGGACATATCTTATTCTTCCAAATGTATCTGAAATCTGTGTGTTAAGCTTTCCATCAGAAAATGTTCCTGCTCCGCCTTCGCCAAACTGCACATTACACTCTGTATCAAGCTCACCCGTCTCCCAGAACTGTGCAACCTTCTTCGTTCTTGTATCAACATCCTGTCCACGCTCATATACAACAGGTCTAAGCCCCGCTTTGGCAAGCTCAAGAGCACAGAATATTCCTGCCGGTCCAAACCCGATAACTACAGGTCTTTCATCTTCATTCGCATTTTCTGTCACAGCCACAGGAAACTTATAGACAACCCTTTTAGACATAACAGCATTTTTACAGCCTGATTTCTTAAGTATGTTTTCAAGCTTTTCCTCCCTGCCTGAACGCACCACCTTATACACTTCGACACTGTATATATACATAACCTGTGGCTTATGTCTGCAGTCAAGTGACCTTTTTGCTATTTCATAATCAATCTGTGCATCTTTTCCAAGTCTTAATTCTTTTCTTATGACTCCCTCTAAAAATGTTGTATCTTTATCAGGAGATATCTTTATATTGCTAATTTTAATACATTTCTTTTCCATTATTCTTATTCCTGTCTGTTACAATAATCAAACGCTGACTTTGCAGCAACCGCACCGCTGCTCCATGCCCACTGAAGGTTATAACCACCACATCTGCCGTCTATATCCATAAGCTCCCCTGCAAAGAATATTCCAGGGTTATTAACCGATTCAAGATTATCATTCAGTTCTGATACATCGACACCGCCCTGGCATACCTGTGCATAATCATTGCTCTTGTATCCTGTTATATGGTAGCGGAGGGATTTCATATGTTTGGCAAGTTTCTGGCATATGTCGTCATTAATATCAGAAGCCGAGGAATTACCTTCAATTCCGATCTCCTTACATATCATCATTACAAGCTTCTTATTAAACATTCCTGACAGACTTTCGCTTACCGACTGATGTTTTCTTGTATTTACAGCACATTTTAACATTGATACAAGTTCATCTTCTTTAATATCTGCTGCCACATCAACCTGTGCTTCAACCTTCTGTCCTTCTTCCAATGCCCTGACAGCAAAACGGCTCACCTGAAATACAGGAATTCCCGATATTCCATAGTCAGTAAACTGAATCTCTCCAGTATCCTCAGAAACCACTCTGCCTGCTGCCATAATCTTAACACTGCCAGATGCCCTAACGCCTGTAGCAAGCTTCATATTCTTCTTATCCGACTCAAGCGCTGTAAGAGCCGGAAGAGGTTTAACAACTCTGATTCCAAGTCTCTTAACAAGATTATATCCGCTTCCGTCAGAACCGGAAGACGGTGAAGCCGCCGAACCACACGCAAGTATCACTGTCTTAGTCTTAATTGTATTAGTCTTCGCTCCTTCAAGCTGTAACACATATTCGCTGCCTGCCCTGTCAATTTTTTTAACAGATGTCTCAAAAAAACCGGAATATCAAGTGCCTGTATCTTTCCTGTAAACGCCAGCGCCACAGAAGCCGCCATCTCTGACCTCGGATACAGATAGCCATTACGCTCCTTCTTATATACACTTAAGTTCTCAAAAAAATGTATTGTATCATCAACATTAAACCTGTTAATAATTCTCATCGCATAATCTGCGTTATTATTCTGGTACATTTCTTTAGTCATAAATGTATTAGAGAAATTACATTTGCCATTGCCAGTCTTTAATATCTTAGTTCCAAGCTTTGCTGTGTGTTCTATAATCACAGTCTGCATATTATTCTCTTTACATTGTATGGCAGCCATCATTCCGGCTGCACCTCCGCCTATAACCACACAATCAAAACTCATAAAATCTAGTCCTCATATTCAAAATAATCAAAATCTGCCGGAATCCTGCTTCCGCAGCCGCCATTATTGGCATATATTCCAACAAGTGTTCCTGTATGGCGCTTTCTGTCATCAGGCACACCCTCATCGCACAGATATATGCAATTTTCAAGCACTCCTGCAGGTTCCCATAGTTCACCATCATAGCTGTAGAAAAAGCTTCTTGTCAGTTTATCAACTACAACCTTTAAGTATATGCTCTGCTCCTTTATATTGTCCACCTGTGAGATAAGCTCCTCGCCATGGTTTCTGTTAATCACAAGCTGCATTTTTCTTCCATTCTCATAGCACAATGACAATCTTGCATAAGTCGCAGTACTGTAATAACAGGTAAGACCTGCCTGTTCTCCGTCCTTTTCAGGATAGAAGTCAAGCTTTGTATGTGCTGTATACGATAATTCCTGTTCTCTTCTTACAAGAGTATTCTTAGCCCTTATCTCATTAAGAGTTCCATCCATTGTCCAGAGCCTTAAGTATCCTTTTCTTTCTGTAAGAGAATAATTACCCTTAACAGGATTTCTTACAAACTCCCAGTTAAGATTAAGTGTATCATCATCAAAATCATCTCTTGTCCATTTTTCAAATGTGCATTCAGGTAATTCAGGTGCTTTCTGTGTAAGGCTTGGTCCTTTTCTGTCATTAATCACGAACCAGCCATCTGAAAGCCATGTTACAGGGTCAAGTGCTGTCTCTCTTCCTATTGTTGTATAGTTGCCCTGATTAGGTCTTCCACACAGATAATAGCACCACCAGCTTCCGTCCTGTGTCTCAATTATATTGCCATGTCCTGTTCTCTGAATCGGTGCATCCGGATTAAACTGTCTCAATACAGGATTGTATGGTGATTCCTCATATGGTCCATACAGATTCTTTGAACGGGCAACATTGATTCCATGTCCATAGCCTGTACCGCCTTCAGCAAGCATTGCATAATAATATTCACCCTTCTTAAAAATGTGTGGTCCTTCCGGACATCTCTCTCCAGTTCCCGGCCATACGCACACACTTTCACCTGTAACCTTAGTGCAGTCATCACTGAGTGGTAAAAGATTGATTCCCGGACTTATAAGAAGATACTTCTTACCGTCATCATCAACAAATAAAGACGGGTCAATATTATCAACCTCAAGCCACGCAGGCTTTGAATATGGTCCCTCAGGCTTATCTGATGTTACAACAAGCTGGCGTCTTAACACATTATTATCTCTTTTTCCATCTCCGTTAAGCCTTAAAGTTGCCATTATAATAAATCTGCCATCAACATAATTAATGTCAGGTGCCCATATACCATGTGAGTCTTTAATATCTCTTAAATCAAGTTCTTCTGAATCTGTAATTGCATGACCAATAACATGCCAGTGAATCATATCCCTGGAATGGCTGATTGCAATTGCTGGAAAATACTGAAATGTTGAATTAGCCATATAATAGTCATCTCCAACTCTTACTACCGAAGGATCTGGAAAGAATCCTCTCTGTACCGGATTATTATACATACTGTTCATACCATTAGCTCCTTTTCTTTAATATATTTTCTGAATTTTGCAGGTGTCATGTTGTATTTCTCAGTAAATATCCTGTAAAAATATCCTTTGTTTCTATATCCGACTTCCTTTATAATCTCATCAACATCCATTGAATCTTCTTTTAAGAGAATGGCCGATTTGTTCAATCTGCAATCCTGCAGATATTCCGTGAAAGTCATACCTGTCTGTGCCTTTAAAAACCTGTTGAAATAATCCTCCTGATAACCGAATCTTTCAACAAGCATATCTATTGTAACATCTTTCATATTATCTTCAATAAAATCTGTAATTTCCTTATGCAAAAGCCAGTTAATTTTCTTTCTTATGTATCTTGACTGTGCATACTCATATACTGTTCCTAGCCGCCACAGAATCCTAAGCATAAGCCCCTGACATATATATGCAGATGCCATATCCGCCACACCACACTCACTTATCATGGCAGTAAGCATATCCTTAAGTTCATTATCATAATCATTTTTAAACTTAAAATGTATGTATCCACTGTTCTTAAGTACCTTAACAAGTTCATTAATATAATCAGCCGCCTGCCTGTCTGCCATAGTATTGCCCACAACCGCATCTATAATTTCCTTTGTTATCTCCAGTCTTATTACAAATGCATCATCACCAGCTTCTTCCCAATGTACACATCCCGAATCAATAAAGCAGACATCACCTTTCATCATATGCACAACACCATCATTTACATATTGAACAAGACTTCCATCAGACACATACAAAAGTTCTGCATAATCGTGTGTATGCCTGTCTGTCTTAGTTCCAGCCGCATATCTGTTCAGATGGAATAAAGATTCTATCCCCATATCATTAACCCTTCCTGTCAGCTCTGATAACTTTATATCTTATAGAAACATTTTAGCATAAAAGGTCGGTACAGGAAACTTTTATTTTATAAAGTCGCTGTAGGTAACTTTATGTATATAAAAAATACCAGACAGCAGATTATTATTTCTACCGTCTGGTATTTATTCTGATATTTCATATATTATACATCATATGTCTTATCTATAGCCTGCAATTCCCGAAATGTATCAATCTCAATGATATCCTCTTCTTTACACTCTCTTACATGAACCTTGTAGTGATCTTTACAAAATACAAGCGGAACCTGTTCCCAATATCTTTCCTTTCCACCAGGCTGTTCATATACTTCCTTGATATCGTTAGACAATTTATGTCCGTCTTCATCGTTCCAGTAAGATACTCCCACCATCTGCCAACAGTCAAGACCACCAACCTTTTCTTCAACAATAACATCGTCTTTAACTGTAAAGCACCAGTCATCAGTTCTATCCTTCTTAATAGCAAGAAAATCTGATGTATAATGATACTTAGTTATTATCTCTGGATTAGATATAAGAAGATCCGCCTCAAATACATATGCATTAGAAAGCATATATCTTGCAACTAAAGATGATGATATATTGTTAGCCTCATTATATACTGGATTCTCAAGGAACTTTATCATAGGATACTTATAGTGAAGCTGATCAAACTGCTCCGCAAGATAACCTCTTACTATGTATATCTCATTAATACCAGCCTCAAGACATGCATCAATAAGGCCATCAATAATTCTCTTTCCATGTACTCTTACAAGCGGTTTAGGAGTATTAAATGTAATAGGAACCATTCTACTTCCAAAACCAGCCGCTATAAACACAGCTCTCTTTGCTCTATATGGCTCCAATGCTGAAACACCTTCATTAGTAATCTCACTATCTCTGATATAACCTGCTTCCGTAAGTTCCTGAATAGTCTTATTAACTGTGCCCAATGAATAACCCGTCTTTTCCTCTATCTTTCTCTGCGTAAGTGCTGCTCTTTCCTTTTCAAGTAAAACAAGCACATCAAACTGTTTTCTTGATAGTGTATGATTCATATGTAACCTCCACTTCTATACATCTTTTATCTAAATGCTGCACCAGATATGCAACTATTGCAGTATATCACATCATTTACCTTTTTTCACAATATATTTAATTCTTATCTGCAGCATTCTTTCAGATATTCCATAAAATTCTCTTTATTTTCAAGTGCTGTAGTTGTAGGACGTCCAAGATCATCTCTCGCACCAATTGAGCATTTTACCTCTATAAGGCTTAAATGTCCTGCAGTCTTAGCCTTAATTAATTCCTTATCCAAATCCTCAAAGTTATCAACACTTACAGCATATGGATATCCGCATGCTCTGGCTATTGCAACAATATCAATATTTGATGCAACAGTAGGCATTCCACCTACAGTCTCATGTGCTCCATTATTAATAACAATATGAACCATGTTCTCTGGAGAATTAGCCCCAAGTAATGCCATTGAACCCATATGCATAAGCAATGCTCCATCTCCATCAACACACCATACTTTAGTGTCAGGCTTATTAACAGCTACTCCTAATGCAATAGACGAACTGTGTCCCATTGAACCAACCGTAAGGAAATCATATTTGTGGCTCTGATTATTGGCAGTTCTTGTCTCAAACAGTTCCCTGCTCGCTTTACCTGTAGTCGATACAATCGGATCTTCCCCCGTTACCTTGACAATATGCTGTATTATTTCCTCGCGCACCATAGAATTATCATTCTTATAAACAACTTTCTCATCATACTTAAGTGCACCTTTTCTTATAACAAATGCAACATCTTTTCCAGCTGCAAGTAGTTCCCTGTACTCTTTCATGCACTCAGAAACTTCCTCCTCTGTTGTATCCTGACTGATAACAAATGATTTGATTCCCATATCATCAAGAAGTTTTATAGTCACCTCTCCCTGATATATATGCTGAGGCTCATCATGTATTCCTGGCTCACCTCTCCATCCGATTACAAATACAACAGGAATAGCATACACCTTGTCATTAAGCAGTGAAGCAACAGGATTAATTATATTCCCCTCTCCGCTGTTCTGCATATATACAACAGCAACTTTTCCTGTTGCAAGATGATATCCTGCCGCAATGGCTGTACAGTTTCCCTCATTTGCAGCAATTATGTGGTGATGCGAATCTATGCCATATGTATTCATTAAATAATTGCATAATGACTTTAACTGTGAATCTGGAACTCCTGTATAGAAATCAGAACCAATTATCTCTACTAACTTTTCAACCTTCATAAATGTATTTCTCCTTGCAGATTATAATTCATCTATAAGAGTGATGATATCTTTGATAGGTAATAATCTGTCATCAACCTCTTTTGCCCTATGGTATCTTAATATATCCTCTGCTGTCTGCTTCATTGCAGGGAATGCGCTTCTTGTAAGCTGGTTAGCATATATAACTATATTAACCCCGTGTGCGGCAAGTTCGTCCTCTGTTATAACATTATAAGATGATGGAACAACAACTATTGGTGTATCTTTATCCTGTTCACGGAATTTATCACAGAATTCAAGTATTTCAGATGGATCTTTCTTTCTGCTGTGAATCATAATTCCATCTGCTCCGGCTTTTACAAATGCAAATGCTCTTGTAAGTGCATCTTCCATTCCCTGCTCAAGAATAAGACTTTCAATTCTGGCAATTATCATGAAATCATCCGTAAGCTGTGCTCTTTTTCCTGCTGCAATTTTCTCACTGAATGCTTCAATAGAATCCTGAGTCTGGACAACATCATTTCCAAAAAGAGAGTTCTTCTTAAGTCCCTTCTTATCCTCTATAATAATCGCAGATACTCCCATTCTCTCAAGAGTTCTTACATTGTATACAAAATGTTCTGTAAGTCCGCCTGTATCCCCATCAAGAATAATTGGTTTAGTAGTAACCTCCATTATATCATCAATCGTACGAAGTCTTGAAGACATATCAACCAGCTCAATATCCGGCTTTCCCTTTGCTGTGCTGTCACATAATGAGCTTACCCACATTGCATCAAACTGGTCGAGCTTACCATCATTTTCAACAACTGTTTTCTCAGCAATAAGACCCGTCAATCCGCTGTGTGCCTCAATTGTTTTAACTATAGGACACATTTTTATAAGCTGCTTTAATCTTTTTCTTCTATATTCAGGCATCGCCAATTTTTCTTTAAGACGAGAATCAACTTTTTTCACACTCTCATTGTATGTGTATGGTATTTCTATAAGTTCTCCTCCATAAGTTGAAAGATTCTTAATAACATTATCTCTTATAGCTGATTCAATTCCATCTTTCCAGTTATCACCATGTACAACATAATCAGGCTTAAGCTGTTCAATAACTTTGTCATACATTATTGTATCCTGAACAATAACATCATCAACCCCATCTAATGATTTGTATAGACTAATTCTTTCCTCAAGGGAAATTGTTGGAAATCTGTTATATCTTATAAGTGCCTCATCTGAAAGCGCTCCTATTACAACTTTTCCATATTTATGTGCATTCTCAATTATATTAAGATGTCCTTCGTGAATAACATCTGTACAAAAGCATGTATATACTGTTTTCATATCATTATCTCCAATCATTTCTAACCTCTGTTAATTATATTTTACTGGCATTGCCACGCCATTAATCTCAAGTGCCTCTTTAAACACCTTAAAGAAATCTACAATGTCCTGTTCATCAATTGCACCTAACGCGCATAATCTGAATGTGTTCGTTGTGCTGATTTTACCAGGATATATCGTAAATCCTCTCTCATAGCAGTAATCATGAACTTTATCAAAATCCCAGTTAGGATCATCCGGGTATATCGTTGACACAACAAGTCCTGCCTGCCATTCTCTCTTAATTACATCCTTAAATCCAAGTTCATCAAGTCCTTTATGTATTGCTTCAAATACTCTTGTATGTCTTGCCCACTTGGCTTCTTCGCCTTCCTGCCAGTACTCCTTTAAAGCCTGAATTGTAGCATAGATTGTCTGAACCGGAGGTGTAAAATGCATCTGACCTGTCTTTTCAAAGAATTCATATTGAAGGTACAGATTACAGTAATATGAACGTTTCGGATAATTCTTTGACTCCTCAATTATTCTTCTGTTTCCTATTACATATGACAATCCTGTCATTGCCATAAGTCCCTTTTGTGCAGAAGCCATGCAGAAATCTATATTATCCTCATCAAGATTAATAGGACGCATTGCATATGTTGATGTTGTATCTACAGTAAATACAGCTCCGTATTTATGTGCCAGTGCACCTATCTCACGGATAGGATTAAGGATTCCTGTTCCTGTCTCATTATGTGTTGTATGAACTAATGCTATATCTTCGTTGTCCTTTAATGTCTGTTCGACAACTTTAAGATCCGGCAGTTCATCTACAGCAAACTTTAAGTCAATATGAGGAAGACCGTAATATTCGCATATCTCAACCGCTCTTGTGCTGTACGCTCCGTTATCAACAATAAGAATTTTCTTTCCTTCTGGAAGCAGTGAATTCATGCACACATCAATATTAATAGTTCCTGAACCGCAGAAAAGCACTGATGTATATTTGTCAGTATCCCCATGCACAATTCGTACTAAATCCTCTCTGAGCCCCTTCATCAAAGATGCAAATTCTTTTTCCCTTGGACATATATCTGGAACAACCTGTGCCATTTTCACAGAATCAGTTGTCGTTGATGGTCCCGGGTTTAACAAAATATTTCTTTTCATCCCGTATATTTCCTTTCGTTCATCTAAATATTTTTCTGTTCATTTATTTAATGAATATATCACATTTTGAACTTGTTGTCTATAGCAATTTAATCTTGAGAAATATTTGAGAACATGTTATATTATCGTTAGTTATAACTAACCTATATGGAAAGGAACTTTATGTCAGAATTTATAATATTAGCAATTCCTTTTATCGGAACATCACTCGGCTCTGCCATGGTGTTCTTCTTAAAAAAGCGGATTGCCCCAAAGTTTGAAAAAATGCTTTTAGGATTTGCGGCAGGAGTTATGATTGCCGCATCGGTATGGTCTTTGTTAATACCATCTATAGATATGTCTAAGGGAGGAAGTGCACCGGAATGGCTGGCTGCACTAGTTGGCTTTCTTGCAGGAATATTCTTTCTTCTGCTTCTTGATACAGTTATTCCTCACATGCATATTGAAAGTAAGAATCAGGAAGGCATTAGAACCAATTCCATATCCAAAACTACAATGATGCTCTTCGCTGTGACATTACATAATATTCCTGAGGGAATGTCAGTCGGTGTTGCTTTTGCCGGCGCAATGATGAAGGATTCAGGAATAACTGCTACTGCTGCAATGGCACTTGCAATTGGTATTGCAATACAGAATTTCCCTGAAGGAGCTATTATATCAATGCCTTTATGCGGTGAAGGCATGAGTAAGAAGAAAGCTTTCATATATGGAGTACTTTCTGGTGTTGTTGAACCTATCGGCGGATTCATAACAATTCTTATTGCCGGTATTATTACACCTGTTCTTCCTTATCTGCTTTCTTTCGCAGCGGGAGCCATGATGTATGTTGTAATAGAGGAGCTTATTCCTGAATCGCAGAATGGCGAACACAGCAATATAGGAACTATAGGTGCTGCTGTAGGATTTGCACTTATGATGGTTCTTGATATAGCATTGGGATAGTGATTACTCAATCACTATCCCACAATCCTCGCCTATATTTCTTAATATAAATGCCATATCAGACTCTGGTACTGATACACAGCCTGCCGTTGGTCTTCCATTAGAGCAATGTAAGAAGAAACAGCTTCCTTTCCCCGGAGTCCCCTCTATGTTATATCCGATAAACAGATAATATCCATAAGCTGTCGGATAATCAATTATTCTTTCAGACTCACTCTTGTCCCAGTCTGTATCAGAATCAGCTCTTGCATACTGGTTATATAAAGGAGAAGACGAATCCCCTACCCAGTAATCGTATTCATCAACCTGAAGATAAGGAACTTTCGTTCCCGGATTCGGATTAATTCCAAATGCAAAATATAATGGAAATGTTCCCTGTAGTGTAGCTGATGTAAACTCACTCGCCTCACCAACTCCCTTGGAGCCTACAAATCCATCTGTTCTTAGAATCTCAGTCCACACACCATCCTTCAGTTCATGCATGGTAACTGTTGCTCTTGTACCATTCGACTGGACAATTACAAGCTGGGAATACTGTGATGCTGCTGCATAACCCGCTGCAAAGCTGTTATTATCTGGCTCTTCAGCCTGTGGCACTGTCTCATATGCAGTCGGTGAAGAATCTGTAACCTCCGCTGCCACAACTGTCTGTTTTTCTTCTTCTGTTGTCTCTTCCTGCTGTGTTTCAGAATTCATTGTCAGTTCAGGTGTTATTTCCTGTGTATCTGACTGTTTTGTCTTCTGTGTGCTTAACTGTGTTGTTTCCTGTTGTACCGCTGAGACAGTAGTTTCTTTATCTTTCATGTCTGTTACATTTTTCTTATTGCCGCATCCATTTGCAGCCAGCGCTGTTATAAGTAACAAAGTTAATATAATAGTCTTTTTCACTTTTATCTCCTGATGTATTATTTCCCTGCAAAAAGGGATACCAGCCATAAGTTTAACTGGTATCCCTTCATGTTTCAACACATTTCAGCTAATATTTCATATAATCTTTAATTACATCATGGTCTTTTAACACCTTTTCAATAACAGTTCCTTTTATCTTCTTTAAGACAACCTTCTTGATAACATTAAGCGGTCCTAAATCAATCTCTAATGGAGATTTGCCATCCATAAGCTTAACAGATGAATCAAGCAGGTCTCTTACATCATATACACTGCCCCAGACCTCAGGAACACCTCTGTCTACGCCAAGCAGTCCATATACAGCCTCCATTGCAGTTCTGACTGAATACTCTGTCGTAAATATTGTGTCCCTCGGAGTCTCAGCAAACTGTCCAAGAAATGCAAAATTAACGCATCCATCAGGAATAACATCAGGTCTGTCGCCTTTTCTTCTTGGCATGAAAAATGCAGTAATAAACGGCATCATTGTTGGTGTAGTGTTACAGTGGTTCTTGGCAAGCTCATCAATCTCTTCAACAGGAACGCCAAGATGATACAGCCATTCTGCTGTAATCTCTTCTCCTGTACACTCTTTCATAGGCTTCTTGATATAATCACCATCAACATCAGTAAACAGGCTGTATACCCATACACACACCTCATCCTTCTTCTGTTCCTTAAACTGT
This sequence comes from Eubacterium sp. AF22-9, assembly GCA_003458705.1. GTDB lineage: Bacteria > Bacillota > Clostridia > Lachnospirales > Lachnospiraceae > Lachnospira. The sequence goes on from QRVH01000009.1 coordinate 13,903, forward strand.
CCCTGTCTGTTAATTGTCCAGCTTAAAAGCCAGCTTGAATCCTTACAACTGACAATTCCGCCTGTAACAACATTTCCAGTTCTTGGGTCCCTCTTACATATCTTCTTAATGTAAGAAATAATCTTCTCATCACTTGTTGTAACAGTTGCAGACTCCCAGTTAGACTTTGATATATCACCACAGAACTTCTCTGGGTGTCCAAATGAACTGTCCTGTGCTGCAATATTCTTCCACAGACTCCAGCAACCGCTTGTTCTTACCTCTGCATTACCTACAGGGGCATGTGTATGGTCACCGTATATAGTACCTTCTGTACAGCTTCCATTAGTAACGAACACCAAATCATTCTCAGTAAGATCAATTGACTTAGTCTCACCTTTTACAGTACATTCAATAGTCTTTGCAATCTTCTTTCCATCCCTGAAATCAAATATTACATTATCAACTCTTGTGTTAAACCTGAACTCAACGCCTGCATCTTCAAGGTATTTCTGCATAGGCAAGATAAGTGATTCATACTGATTATACTTGGTAAACTTCAATGCTGAGAAATCAGGAAGTCCGCCTATATGATGGATAAATCTCTGAATATAAAGTTTCATCTCAAGCGCACTGTGCCAGTTTTCAAATGCGAACATCGTACGCCAGTACAGCCAGAAATCTGAATCAAAAACTTCCTCATCAAAGAAATCTTCAATTGTCTTATCATACAAATCCTCATCTTTAGTGAAGAACAGTTTCATTATTTCCATACAGCCCTTCTGGCTTAAATTAAATTTGCCATCTGTATGTGCATCTTCACCTCTGTTTACAGTTGCCCTGCAAAGAGAATAATTAGGATCATGCTTATTAAGCCAGTAATATTCATCAAGTACAGAAACTCCCGGAGTCTCAATAGACGGAATACTTCTGAACAAATCCCACAGACATTCGAAATGATTCTCCATTTCTCGTCCGCCACGCATTACATAACCTCTTGTAGGATCATTAATTCCATCACATGCACCGCCTGCAATATCCATAGCCTCAAGTATGTGAATATTCTCACCCTTCATCTGTCCGTCTCTTACAAGAAAACACGCAGCAGCTAATGCACCAAGACCACTTCCTACAATATAAGCTGATTTATCATCGACTCCTTCTGGTTTTTCCGGTCTTGCAAATGCTTCATAATTACCATTAGAATAATATATTCCCTTACTATTCTTAGTATATTTCCCTCTTTCAGTATTGCGAAACTCTTTATGTGCTCTTTCCTGAATGTCTTTAGTTACTTTCCTCTGCTCATTCCTTTTGTTCTTTTTTGATACAACTGCCGCACCTGCCCCCAGTGCAAGAATAGAAGCTGCTCCTAGTTTTAACGCCTTTTTGCTCATAATCTTTTCCACCTTTCTGTGCTTTCTTATTTATTTTTGCCGTTTTTTATTATATTTAGCATACATTTTTTCTCTAAATAAAAAAACAGGCAAAGCATGTACTTTGTCCCAAAATCGAACACTTTACATGTTTTGTCTGTTTTTAATAACTAATTATTAGCTTCACACAGATTAATCATTGTATCAATCGTTGCATCAAATGATTCAGAAAAACGTTTAATAAGATCTTTATCATATGGCGGCATTCCATCACCTATCCATCTTGACACAATTCCAACAATAGAATAGCTGTAAAAGCATGTTATATACTCTCTGTCATCTTCTGTAAGCTTATGGTCTTTAGAATATTTCTTAACAAAAAGTCCTACAAGATATTCTGTTGTATTATGCAGATATTTCTCAATAATATCCCTGTTCCTGGAATTATACACATGAATAACTGCCGCACGATACTCAATAACAACAGAAGCTGCCTTACTGTATGTCTCATAAAAAGTCGCATCTTCCGTAATATTAATATTCTTTTCTGTCTCTTCTATAAGAACACTGTCAAGCACATCATATATATCACTAAAATAATAATAAAATGTATTTCTGTTAACTCCACACTGTTCACATATATCTGTAACCGTAATCCTGTCAATATTCTTGTGCTTTAACATGTTAAGAAAACAGTCCATTATTGCTTTTTTTGTAAATTTAGCCATACATTTCTCCTGAAATTATTCTCCGGCAATAAAAAGAACTCCTAATGTTCCCGGACCACAATGTGAAGATATAACGCCGCCTGCCCTTGTTTCATATATTTCATCAAACACATCAAGTTGTTTAAGATAATTCTTTACTTCATCAACTATCTCTTTATCACAGCCAGAGTGCGTAATGAATACACGGTCTTTCTTAGCCTTCTTAAGGTCTTCTTCCATATCCTTAACATAATCCAGTACAACATTCTTCATGCGTCCTCTGTACTTCTTTCCAGGATTCATCTTTCCATTATTAACTTCAATTCTTGGATGAAGTTTAAGTACACCGCCAGCCATGGCAGCTAGTCCGCTGCATCTTCCTCCTCTGTGAAGGTAAGTAAGCGTATCGACAACAAAGCTTGCCCTGACTCTAGGTCTTAATTCTAATATATTCTTCTCAATGTCAGCTGCAGACATGCCTTTTCCTGCCATAACAGCAGCCTCAACAACAAGATGTCCTATTCCTGTAGACAGATTCTCAGAGTCAATTACATGAATCCTGTCCTCTGCCTCAAGCTCTCTTGCCGCAAGTCTGAACACATTAGCTGTAGTTGACATATCCTCTGATATTGCAAATGCGACAATATCCCTATCCTCTTCTAGAACACATTTAAACATCTCTATTGTATCATCAATAGACACCGCCGATGTCTTAGGTGTTGTCTTATTCTCATCTGCCCATTCATATATCTTATCTGGCGTAATATCAATTCCATCCCTGTATTCATCATTGCCTAGCAGAATGTGAAGCGGAATAACCGATATATCAAGCTTGTCTATAAGTTCCTTAGTCAAATCACTTGTACTGTCCGAAATAATCTTAACCATGTAAATGTATATCCTTTCTAGCTGCTATATGTCTGCAGAAAATCATACAGCTGTGCTTCTCCTTCAAAATATATCCCCTTAGTTAGTCTTTCTCTTATGTCATCCGGAAGTGAATCAATATTAATATCTGCATAATCATAGAACACTTCGCGTCCTTCGTTCACAATATTTCTGTATATTCTTAAAGTATCTCTTTCGTACTTAAGCACATACTGGTACTCTTCACTTTCAGTTACTTTAGTCACCTGAGAGCTTACTTCTTCTTTAAAATGCTGATTCGAAGGCTTCTTATTATCTGTTACCACAAGTATAACTATTGCAAGTACTACAGCTATTACAGCCATAGCCATAATCACAACATAAAGCCAGAATGATTTTTTATTCATCAATACTCCCTCCTGTAAGTTGTCCTTACTGGGAAGTATTAACATTTATAAGCAATATTATACTATAACGAAAAGCTGTCTGGCAGAATTTCACTCATTGTATAAATCTTAAGCCCGCTGCCTTCTTCAATAATAATTCTTGTATCAGGATTGAAAAATTCAGACATCACCTGTCTGCATATTCCACACGGATAGGCAGGCTGGTCTCCTGAACATACAATAGCAATCGCCTTAAAATCCTTTACACCCTCACTAACCGCCTTAAATATTGCGGTTCTTTCTGCACAGTTAGTAGCCCCGAAAGAAGAATTCTCAATATTACAGCCTGTAAATACCTGTCCATCAGTACTTAAAAGTGCCGCACCAACTGCAAAATGCGAATACGGTGAATATGAGTACTCAAGTGCCTCTTTAGCTTTAGCAACAAGTTCATTATCTGTCATATATGTCACCTCTTAACGGGTAATTCCAAGTCTATCAAGCACTTCATTCTGCTTTGCTTCCATAACTGCACTTTCTTCTGGTGTCATGTGGTCATAACCAAAAAGGTGCATCATACTGTGTGCTGTAAGAAATGCCAACTCCCTTTTTTCAGAATGACCATACTTGTCCGCCTGTTCCTTAATCTTCTGAACGCACAGAACAATATCTCCAAGAAGAAGCTCTCCTGTATCAGGATTGAAATAATCCTCAGCATTGTTTTCTAACTCGTCCTCAATTGCATCAAAATCCGAAGGTGTAACATAATTAACTCCCGGAAATGAAAGTACATCTGTCGGAGAATCAATATTTCTGTATTCCTTATTAATCTCGTGGATAGATTCACTGTCAACAATTGTTACATTAACCTCTGCTTCATAAGGACATTTTTCATAATCAACCGCCTCATTGACAACATCAGTAATTATCTTCTCATAATCTAAGTCAAGCTTTTCCTCGGCTTCGTACTCTATATTAATAGTCATATCAAACTTTTCTCCTTCCTGTCTGGCTTCCCTTTCTTGCTTCTCTTCTCTTGGCAGCCTTAGCCTGATTCTCCTCGTAATCCTCATATGCCTTGACAATCTTCTGTACAAGAGGATGCCTTACAACATCTTTATTGGTAAGCTTTATAAATGCTATCTCTTCAACCTTGGATAAAACCTTAGTTGCAACCTCAAGACCTGACACGGTATCCCTTGGCAGATCCTTCTGTGTCATATCACCTGTAACAACAACCTTTGAGCCGAATCCAATTCGTGTAAGAAACATCTTCATCTGTGCAGGTGTTGTATTTTGTGCCTCATCAAGAATAATAAATGCATTGTCAAGTGTACGACCTCTCATATATGCAAGCGGTGCAACCTCGATAAGACCTTTTTCCATATTGGCATTAAAGCTCTCTGCACCCATAATCTGGAAAAGTGCATCATACAGAGGTCTGAGATACGGATCAACCTTGCTCTGCAAATCTCCCGGCAGGAATCCAAGCTTTTCACCTGCCTCAATCGCCGGTCTTGTAAGAATAATCTTGTTGACCTCATTATTCTTAAATGCATTAATAGCCATCGCCATTGCAAGATATGTCTTACCTGTTCCCGCAGGTCCTACACCAAACACAATCATCTTATCCCTAATGGCATCAACATACTCCTTCTGTCCGAATGTCTTAGGTTTGATAGGCCTTCCTGCAATCGTCCTGCACACTGTATCAGAATCAATCTCAATCAGCGAATCAGCCTTTTCTTCAAATGACTGTGCAATGGAATAATCAACATTCTGTCTTGTAATCTGGTTGCCTCTCTTAGACAGCTCATACAGATAATTAAGTACTCCTGATGCTCTCTGCACTGCTGCCTCTGCACCTATAACCTTCACAGAGCTGTCTCTTACAATAATCGTAACCTTAAGTGTTTTCTCTATAACCTTCGCATATTCATCAAACTGTCCAAATATATTGGAGCAGTGTTCTACCGGTATATTAATAAGACTCTCTACCTCACTCATCAGATGTCTCCACCTTTCTAACATCAAAATCCGCAGGAACAGTTGCATCAATATCAGCATGTGCAATATACTTATCCCCACTTCTTTCTATATTAACATGATAATCATTTATTTGCACTTCATTTTCTTTCAAATGTTTTATAAATCTCTCAGCTTTTTCATTAAGAATAGCCGCTGCTTCCTCCTCACTATACTCAGTCTCATTTTCCTTATACTCATTAAGAGTAATCTTCTGTACACATACAGGAAGTGCAATAAGATTAGCAATCTTTATATTCCTATCATTAACAACCTTATCATGCTCTTTTAAATGTCGTGGAAAGCCGAGAGAAATCTCATATTTATCTATGCTTATGGCATATGTCGTCATCTTTCGTCCAGTATATATTTTATCGGCATATACCGCATTTATCTCCTTATCCCATGATAACTGCGTTCTTATCAGAATATCCGCCTGAGCCTGCGTCTGGAATTGCTGTATATTCTCCTCGTAATCATCAGGAACATACAATGTATTCTCAACAAGTATATCGCCTTCTGATACCTCGTCACCAACAGTGACCTTCGGTGTTCCGCTTCTTGTTATAATGTATTCAATAACACCGGAATATCCTGATATTATATTGCCATCATTAGTGGTGCTGTGTAGCTCATCAGCTTTAGATTCATCAATGCTGACTTTCAGAATATTTCCCTCAATCCGTACATTAACCCATGTAACCTGCGACAGTTCATTTTTAATTGCCTTCTCAATATTTTCTGTATCTATATTCTTAACTTTATCACCTGTGCTGATGCCATGCTCTTTAAGAAACCTGCGCATTGAATCATCTGTATATATGTAATTTCCATCAAATTCAATACTCCACACGAATCTGCTGGCAATGAACATCAATACAAATGCAGTGGCAAAGCCAGCAATTATCGAATAATTTCTTCTGTATCTTGCAAAAAGAAACTCTATATCATGTTTCTTTAAAACTTTAATATGAACATGACATTTTCTTCGCAATTCCTTAGTCTTGAAATAATCCTGTCTTGTTATTCTCGCTCTTATTGTCTCTTTCACACACTGGCAGTTATATAATGTAATCCCGCGCCTGCAGCACAGATTAACGAACCTTTCCCGCTCCCATCCGGATATTTCAATAACAATATAATTATGTATCCTTTTCATCAGCCTCTCCTTTTAGAGAAACTTTGCCAATGCGTCCCCTAAGAAGGATTTCGTCCTGATTCATATGGTATATCACAAGATTGCTCCCGCTTACCCTTATATTGCCTATCTTCGTAGAAACCTTAAGATATTCGCTTGAATACTCAAGTATACCTCTGTAATTCTCTATAAAAACCTCGCAGTCACCCAGCATTGATATAACAGGAAGTCCTGCAACAACATCTCTGCTAAGATCACACATCTGTCCGAGCCTTATACCGCTGCTGATAAAATCGACCATATAAGCAGACTTCCAAAATCTTTTTATATTCTATGCTGTTATCCTTTAAAGTATGATTTTAGTCTGTCATTATATTTCCTATTTCTAATTCTTTAATAAAACTCTCTTTAATATCCGTTATATGTTGTCTGAAATAGTTGTGATTTGTTGCTTCAAAATTAAGTATCCTGTTAAGTTTATAATTGAGGCTTTCCTGTAAAACCGGATTTTTTATTATAAATCCAAAAAGAGCGATGCCTAGCATCGCTCTCTCATGTCAAAAATATTAATTATTAGTTGAACTTACGTTTTCTAGCTGCTTCTGACTTCTTCTTACGTCTTACGCTTGGCTTCTCGTAATGTTCTCTCTTACGAATTTCCTGCTGAATGCCTGCCTTAGCACAGTTTCTCTTGAATCTGCGTAATGCGCTATCTAAAGACTCGTTTTCTTTAACGATGACATTTGACATACTACTTCCTGACCACCCTTCTGTTGCAAATTGTGCGCCAAACTACATAAATAGGGTATTTACTAATCGCACAAAAAACATTATATCACATTTTTGCAAATCGTCAAGCCCCAATTATCCAATCTGTGCAAGAATTGTATCAGGCACTTTAGCAATAAGCTCATCAATACCGGCAGGGTTCTTACCACCAGCCTGAGCCATATTAGGACGGCCGCCACCGCCACCGCCAACAATAGGAGCAAGAGCCTTGATAAGGTTACCAGCATGAGCACCCTTGGCAATAACATCATCTGTCGCCATTGCAATAACGCTTACCTTATCAGCACCCTGTGCGCTGACGATAACAACAACTCCTGAACCAATCTCACCCTTTAACTTATCGCCAAGGTTTCTTAATTCATTCATATCAACGCCGTCAACCTTAGTTGCGATATACTTAACGCCGTTAACTTCCTTGATATCTCCTGCTGTATCTCCAAGTGCATTATTAGCAAGCTCGGCCTTAAGCTTCTCATTCTCGCTCATAAGGGACTTAATCTCATCATTCATAGCTGCAATCTTCTTAACAAGCTGTACGGGCTCTGCCTTGGCTGCCTTAGCTGCCTCTTCAATAGTCTTCTCAAGTTCAGCGTAGTACTTCATAACACCCTTATCTGTAAGAGCCTCAATTCTTCTTACACCTGCAGCAACACCTGCCTCAGATACAATCTTGAAAAGTCTGATATTAGCTGTATTAGCAACATGAGTACCACCACAGAATTCCTTAGAGAAGTCTCCCATAGCAACTACTCTTACCTTCTCGCCGTACTTCTCACCAAAAAGTGCCATAGCTCCTGTCTTCTTAGCTTCCTCAATTGTCATTACATCAGTAACAACAGGAATAGCCTCTGCAATCTTTTCATTAACAATATCTTCAACCTTAGCAATCTCTTCCTTAGTCATGCTCTGGAAATGTGTAAAGTCAAATCTTAATCTGTCAGGATCAACGTATGAACCCTTCTGCTCAACATGATCACCAAGAACAGTTCTTAAAGCCTTCTGAAGAAGGTGTGTTGCACTGTGGTTCTTGCATGTATCTGCTCTGTAAGCAGGGGAAACTTCCATTGTTGCAGTATCTCCAACCTTCATCATGCCCTTAGTCATAGTTCCGACATGACCAATCTTGCCACCCTTTAACTTGATAGTAGTCTCAACAGCGAATTCTCCTTCAGATGTCTTAATAACACCCTTATCGCCTTCCTGACCACCCATAGTAGCATAGAATACAGTCTCATCTACAATAACAGTTCCCTTATCACCTTCAGATAAAGCGTCAACAACTTCTTCCTCTGTTGTAAGAACTGTAATCTCAGATTCATTAGTAAGCTTGTCATATCCGACAAATGTGCTTGTTATAGCAGGGTCAATCTCATCATATACAGTTGCATCAGCACCCATATAGTTAGTTACCTTACGGGCATTTCTTGCCTTAACTCTCTGCTCTTCCATAGCTGCATTAAATCCAGCTTCATCAATTGTAATATTCTTCTCTTCAAGGATTTCCTTAGTAAGATCAATAGGGAATCCGTAAGTATCATAGAGCTTAAATGCGTCTGCTCCTGATAATACATTTTCACTCTTAGAAGCAAGTTCAGCTTCCATATCATTAAGGATGCTTAATCCCTGGTCGATAGTCTTATTAAACTTATCTTCTTCTTCAGAGATAACCTTAGTAATAAATGTTCTCTTTTCCTCTAATTCAGGATAACCGTCCTTAGAGCCTTCAATTACAGTTTCACAAAGCTTAGATAAGAACTTTCCTTCAATACCTAGAAGTCTTCCATGTCTTGCAGCTCTTCTTAAAAGTCTTCTTAAGACATATCCTCTTCCTTCGTTAGATGGCATAATTCCATCACTTACCATAAATGTTACTGAACGGATATGGTCTGTGATAACACGGATAGACACATCCTGCTTCTCATCTTCCTTATACTTAACTCCAGCCATCTCACAAACCTTGTTGCGAAGTGCCTGTAATGTATCAACATCAAATATAGAATCAACATCCTGAACAACAACTGCAAGTCTTTCAAGTCCCATACCTGTATCAATGTTCTTCTGGATAAGGTCTGTGTAATTGCCATGTCCGTCATTGTTAAACTGAGAGAATACATTGTTCCATACTTCCATATATCTGTCACAGTCACATCCTACTGTACAGCCTGGCTTACCACAGCCATATTTCTCACCACGGTCATAATATATCTCAGAACATGGACCGCAAGGACCAGCGCCATGCTCCCAGAAGTTATCTTCCTTACCAAATCTGAATATTCTTTCAGGTGCAATACCGATTTCCTTATTCCATATATTAAATGCTTCATCATCATCCTGATATATAGAAGGGTATAATCTGTCTGGATCAAGTCCTACAGTCTCTGTTAAGAACTCCCATGACCAGTGAATAGCTTCGTCCTTAAAATAATCACCAAATGAGAAGTTGCCAAGCATCTCGAAGAATGTACCATGTCTTGCTGTCTTACCTACATTCTCTATATCGCCTGTTCTTATACACTTCTGACAAGTTGTAACTCTTCTTCTTGGTGGAATCTCCTGTCCTGTAAAGTATGGCTTAAGCGGAGCCATACCTGAATTAATGATAAGCAGACTGTTATCATTATGTGGTACTAAAGAAAAGCTCTTCATCTTCAAATGTCCCTTGCTCTCAAAGAAATCAAGGTATAATCTTCTTAATTCATTCACACCTCTGTACTGCACTTTAACTTCCTCCTGATTATTCAGTAATCTCTTTCTCTTTATTCTCCGATGCAGCCATCTTAGCTGCCTTCTTGGCATCTGCTGCCTTTCGGAGCTTACCACCTACGAATACTGCAAGTACCAGTAACGCAAGCATTATAACAAATCTTACCGCTTCGTAAGCTATCTCACCTACGAGTACACCGACTAACCCAACCATATTATTACCTCCACGAATTATAATAAAAGCCTTCGCAATAACTTATAATATCACAAGAAACAACATTTATCAAGATTTCCAGTTTCCATCTGTCAGGAAATGCATTGCACGCTGTTCTGCTCCCTTAATTATATTCTTATCATACCCTATAACATTAAGAAGCTTAATCGCATTTCTTGTTGTTGCAGGTCCGGCATACAGCTTATAATCAAACTTAACCTCATCCTCAGTAACTTCCTCCTGAAAATGATAGTTGCTGTAACAGTCCTTAAGTATTGTTGTAAGCTCAATATCATGTGTTGCTGCAAAGCACAACGCCCTGCCTGTATTAAGATTCTTTAATATCTCTGATGATGCTGCAATTCTCTCAACAGTGTTAGTTCCACGAAGTACCTCATCAATAAAGCATAGAACCGTTCTGCCTTTTTTACCAACTGCATCAAGAATTCTCTTTAATGACTTAATCTCAACAATATAGTAACTGTCCGAATTAGCAAGGTCATCCCTTAATGCCATTGAAGAATATATCCTATATACCGGAGCAATGTATTCTTTGGAAAGACTTGTTCCTATAGTCTGTGCCAGAATACTGTTGATTGCTATTGTCTTTAAAAATGTTGATTTACCTGACGCATTAGAGCCTGTAAGAAGAACATTTCCTTTAGTTGTTATTGAATTACACACAGGATTATCTATAAGCGGATGATACACTTCTTTCACACTAAGTTTATTAGTATTTTCCACAAATTCAGGCTTACAGTAAAATGGCAGGCTTTCCCTGAATGATGCAACAGCAATTGATGTCTCTATGAATCCAAGTGTATCTACAAGGTTATATGCATCCTCACTTTTGGCAGTTATAAGCTTTGTCATCTTATTAAACTTCACAATATCCATGTGCGTTATCATTCTTAGATAATCAAGTACAACCTCTCCGATTGAACCATCAACATTGCCTGACTCAATCATCCATGAGCCTTTTGTTACTTTAGAAAAGCTCTTTAATATCTCTTTAAGCCTGTTACACTCTGGTTCAAGAAAACTTATATTGCTTTCACATATATCTTCAGATGCCGATGCCATTTTCACAATAACATTAATGCATTTGAAATAATTCTCAATCTTAGCCTTATACTTGTAATAAGTAATTATTGAAAATGCTACCGATGCAATTATAAGCCATATACCAAGTACAGGAGTCACAAAAACAGTTACAAGTATTGAAGCAATAAGAAATACCCACGCAAGATAATGCACAATATTACTTCCCTGCTCTATATCCATTATATAACCGATATAATCTGTAACTGCAATCTTACGGCTTTTTCCCATATTCATAAATATCTTCTGAATTGTGATTCTTTCTTTTTCATTAGCCGTAAATTCATCTGCAAGCCTGTCCAGTTCGTGAAGCTTTTCTGCATCTGCAACCGGTTCTCTTAACATCTTATATAGATATTCCTGTCCAACAGATGAATTAGTATTATTAATACATTTAAATACTTCATCCATGCCAAGATCATTCCATGTTATATCATCAATCATAGATTCACTCGGATTACCTTTGGCATAATGTGATATATATTCAAAATTCTCATCTGTTCCCTTGTATACAGCACGTTTGCCCCACGCTTTCTTTATGGCATTCTCCGCTGCCTTCTTCCGCTTAATACTGCTGCTTACACATACATACACGCCGATTGCAACAGCCAGCAGTACAAAAACTATAATCTCTAAATCTGTATCTGTCATAAATCCTCCATCTGCCTGTTATTCTGCAATCTGACTGCAGTTTCAAGAGCTGTCTCCATCATTTTAGTAAATCCTGTCTGTCTCTCCTGTGCTGACAGCTTCTCACCCCTGTAGAGATGGTCACTTATTGTAAGAATAGTAAGTGCATGTTTTCTGCATCTGGCAGCAGTCATATACAACGCTGCTGACTCCATATCAACTGCAAGCACACCCATCTTCTTCCATCTGTCATTAACTGTTGTATCATCATTATAAAACACATCTGATGCCAGTACATTGCCAACTTTAACCGAAAAATGTTTTTCTTCTGCAACATCATATGCAGTCTTTAAGAGCGTAAAATCAGCTATCGGCGCATATATGCCCGGAAGATTGTACTGTGCCGCAAAGTTAGAATCAGTACATGAGCCCATTCCAAGTACAATATCCATAAGATTAAGGTCATCATCAAATGCTCCCGCTGAACCAATCCTTATAATATTATCCACATCATATACATTATATAATTCATATGAATATATTCCCATTGAGGCATTCCCATACCACTTCCCATAACAGATACCCTGCATCCGTTATAAATTCCTGTGAATCCTGACATATTGCGGACCGTATTAAAGCAGCTTACATCTGTAAGATAATTATCTGCTATATACTTTGCCCTTAAAGGATCTCCCGGCATAAGAACTGTCTTTGCTATATCTCCTGTCTGTGCTTCATTATGTGGTGTCCCCATATCTGCCTCCTGTCATCAATCTTAAAAAGGCTGCTTTATATAATAAAGCAGCCCGAATAATTATTTACCTGGGTATTTAATTACTGACTCGACATCATATCCTGCAATCTTATCTCTTCCTTTAAGGCCTTCAAGCTCCATAAGGAAAAGAACTTTAACAACTTCTCCTCCAAGCTCTTCTACAAGCTTGATAATAGCTTCTGTAGTTCCGCCTGTAGCAATCAGATCATCAACAATAATAACCTTCTGTCCCGGAGTAATCGCATCCTTATGCATCTCTATAGTAGCTGTACCATATTCAAGTTCATAATCTGCTGATATAGTCTCACACGGAAGCTTTCCCTTCTTTCTTACAGGAACAAATCCCTTACCGGTATTATATGCAACAGGAACGCCAAATATAAACCCTCTTGATTCCGGTCCTACTACAACATCAAATTCTGTATCCCCTATAAGATCTGTAAGACCGTCTATTGCAAGCTTTAATCCCTCAGGACTCTGGATAACACTTGTAACATCCCTGAATATAATCCCCGGTTCTGGGAAATCAGGTATACTTCTTACATAATCTTCAACTTTTTTACTCATAATGTGTATATCCTCCTTAGTTTTGACACACAAATATATTTAGTATTTTATCATATTATAAGCCCTAAATAAAGCATTTTTTACACAATAAGACACACAAGTCCTGAATTCTCATTCATTACTTTTTCAATTGTATCGCCAATCTTTCTCATGCTCTCAGTTGTCATATTATGTGTTTTTCATATATTCCGTCTGATACAATCTGTTCTATTGTCTTTCCAAATATATTGGTATCCCAGATTCCGTCCGGATTATCTTTCATATTTCCTTTTATATATTCAATCAGATCTTCTGCCTGATTCCTATTTCCAACAATCGGGGCAATTTCAACCATTATTTCTGTCTTAAGCAGGTTAATAGACGGAACTTTAGCTTTTATCTTAACTCCATATTTATTGACGGAACTTTAGCTTTTATCTTAACTCCATATTTATTGCCATTCTTAATCACTACTGGCTCATCCAGTTGTATATTTTCTTTTGAAGGTGTAACAACTCCGAAGCCATTAAGATTAACTTCACTTATTGCATCACCAAAGCTTCCCAGTTCATTCTTCTTGTCTGAAAGAGATTTAATCATAATGTATAAGCTCATGCTCATTATTAATCTGCGTTCCTGTAAGTTCACTTAATATTTTATAATACAGATCTTTCGAAAGCTTAAATTCAATTTCAACCCTTCCTGTTGACATATCAACATTTTTCACATCAATCTTTTCTATGTATTCACATGTATTATTCAACTCAAGATACGCATCTTTCATAACATTTATATTATCAAGAATCGAAAGTGCCGCATCTACTATATGCATCTTAAGCCAGTGTGATGACTCAAGTACTTCAACCCATGCAGGTGCATAAAAATCAAGCTGTGATACCGGAAATTCTTTAAGCACACCTGATATAACCCTGTCAACATCTTCTTTTCTTAGCTGGTCACAATTAAGAGCATAGACATTTACACCATATTTTTCTTTCATAGCTTCTGCAAGCTGCACAGATTCTTTAGCATAAGGCTTCACACAGTTTAATATCACAACAAACGGCTTTGAAATCTTTTTCAGCTTATCTATAGCCATCTGCTCCGCGTTGACATAATTATCCCGTTCTATTCCTGTAAATGAGCCATCTGTTGTAATAACGATTCCAATAGTAGAATGCTCCTCTATCACCTTTTCAGTACCAATCTGTGCTGCCATTGAAAATGGAACCGGCTCTTTTGACCATGGAGTATTAACCATTCTCTCTTTGCCATTCTCCTCTGCTCCCATTGCGCCATCAACCATAAATCCAACACAGTCAATTGCACGCACTTTAATCTTAATATCATCAGCCATGCAGATTGCTGCACTCTCACCAGGTATAAACTTAGGTTCAGTAGTCATAATCGTACTTCCAGCACTACTCTGTGGCAGTTCGTCGATTGTGCGTTGTTTCTCGTTAGCATCTGCAATCTCAGGAATTACACATAGATCCATAAATCTTTTTACAAATGTCGACTTTCCTGTCCGTACAGGACCCACCACACCAAGATATATCTCCCCATTAGTGCGTTTCTTTATATCCTCGTACAGATTAAAGTTTATATTTTCCTTTCTGTCTGACATACTTTCCTCCCTGTAATTAAGGCGGTACATAAAAAATTATGCCTTCCGCATATACTTGTAAAAAATATATGTGAAAAGCATAATTTTTATTCTGCATTTAATTGTAATTTTGCTTAATTCCGAATAGTCGCAATTATTCATCAAATTCCGCAAGCACATAATAACCCCTGCTTGTCTCTCCAACCTCTTTAACAATTCCATGTCTTGACTTTAACCTGTCAGGTGTTGAATAGTTCCTGACATTGCAACTGCCGGCTCTATCGTATAATAATAACTGCTAGGAAGCTTACCCTCCGTAATATCTACCTCATCTCCTGGCTTGACAAGATTAGGTCTGCTCATTGTAAATTCCATCTGTCTCATGTGCATACATCTCCTTTACAGATTAATCTTTTCTAAACATTTAATCGTATACTCTGCAACCTTCTGCTTTAGATATACATTATTCTCAAGCTTTAACTCAGGATCTTTCTTTAGCATATCTTTCGCTGCATCTGACGCTTCCTTTAATGTCTTTGCATCAGTAAATACATCTGCTATTCCGAAATCAAAATCACCACTCTGCCTTACCCCGAAGAAATCTCCCGGTCCACGCAGTCTTAAATCTTCCTCAGCTATCTTGAATCCATCGTTGGATTTATTAAGAATTTCCAGTCTTTTTCTTATCTTCTCTGACTTATTGCCTGTAACAAATATACAATATGACTGATATTCTCCTCGCCCAACACGGCCTCTTAACTGATGAAGCTGTGCAAGTCCAAATCTTTCCGAATTCTCTACCATCATAACAGTGCTGTTAGGCACATTTACACCAACCTCGATAACTGTAGTTGATACTAGCACATCCGTTTCATGTGCTGCAAATCTTTCCATCACCTCATTCTTTAACGATGGACGCATCTTGCCATGAAGATATTCTATCCTTATATCCGGAAGTTCTTTCTTAAGCATTGCCGTGTAATCAACAACATTTTCAGCCTCTACAGCCTCACTGTCCTCAACCATTGGACATATTACATAGCATTGTCTGCCGGAAGCAACCTGCTTGTGTATAAATGCATACGCCTTCGGTCTGTAGCTTTCATCCACAACACAATTCTTTATAGGAAGTCTGTTCGCAGGCATCTCATCAATTATTGATATATCAAGGTCACCGTACAGTATAATTGCCAGAGTTCTTGGTATTGGCGTTGCACTCATTACAAGAATATGCGGGCTTTTCCCTTTCTGTGAAAAGTCACGGCGCTGGTTTACTCCGAATCTGTGCTGCTCATCTGTTATAACAAGTGCCAGTTCTTTATATTCAACCTTTTCCTGTATCAACGCATGCGTTCCTACTATTATTCCGGCAGTTCCATCTGCAATCCTTGCATATGCTTCCTTTTTCTGTTTCGCTGTCATTGAACCAACAAGAAGTTCAACTCTGATATCAAGTCCTGCCTTTTCAAAGCCTTTAACAAACGATTCATAATGCTGTCTTGCAAGAACCTCTGTTGGTGCCATCAATGCTCCCTGATATCCTGCAATAACCGTATTGATAAGTGCAATTGTTGCAACAACTGTCTTTCCTGAGCCTACATCCCCCTGTATCAGACGGCTGCACAGGTGTTCACCTGACATATCTTGTGCAACCTCTGACACAGTCCTTAACTGTGCATTGGTAAGTGAATATGACAGGCTTTCAAGGAATTGATCCTTTTCTTTGCTTTCTGGTATTACATAGCTGTTCGGTATGCGTTCATTTGCACTCTTTAATGAAAGAGTTGCTAGCGTGAATAAAAAAAACTCTTCAAACGCAAGTCTGTGTCTCGCCTGAACATATTCTTCCATTGTCTTAGGAAAATGTATATTAACAACACTGAAATTGTGCTCAGCAAGCGAATATCTCTTTCTTATATAATCAGGTATATATTCCTTTTCAAGTCCCGCGCTGTATTTTTCAAGTGCCTGTGCAACTGCCTTAGTAACAGTATTGTTAGTAAGACCTTTAGTCAGAGGATATATTGGCTGCAGTGTTCCCTGAAGTTCCTTATACTGGGCAAGTGTATACATTTTCGGCTGTTCTAATAACCAGCCTCTTTTATTAACCAGCCTTCCCCTGAATACATATCTTGTTCCAAGCCTTAATGTATTCTTTAAAAATGGCATATTATACCAGCTGCATTTTATGGAATCGCCATTATAATCCTTTATAGTCACAGTTAATATCTTAAGCCTGCCGCTCCCATATATATCCGGGCTTTTGCATACCTGTCCTTCAACAGCTACCTCTGTATGCTCTGATTCACGGCTTATATCTTTAACAAAAACAGGCTCATGGTATACATCGTAATCTCGTGGGTATAACCCCACGAGATCCGATACTGTGTATACCGAAAGCCTGTTAAAATTCTCAGCTGTCTTAGCGCCGATTCCCTTTAATTCTGTTATATTCATAATTCTTACTCAACAGATACAATATAATAATAAACCGGCTGTCCACCAAACTGAAGTTCAACATCTACATCAGGGAACTTTTCTTCAATCTTAGAAACAACTGCCTCGGCAGCAGCTTCTTCAATATCAGCTCCATAGTAAACACTTATAAGTTCAGCTTCATCCGACATCATTGACTCAATCATCTCAAGAAGAGTCTCATCCATATCAGTACCAACTGCAGCAAGTCCCTTATCACCTAATCCAAGATAATTATCCTTCTTAATCTCCTTGCCATCAATTGATGTATCTCTTACAGCATAAGTAAGCTGTCCAGACTTAACTGTTGAAAGACTGTCTGTCATCGCATCGCCATTATCCTTAGCACTGCGTGTTGTCTCAAAGTTAATCATAGCTGTAATTCCCTGCGGTACTGTCTTAGTAGGGATAACAATAAGTTCCTTGTCTTCAACAATTGATGCTGCCTGATTAGCTGCAAGAATAATATTGCTGTTATTAGGAAGAACATATATTGTCTTGGCATTAATCTTATCTGCTGCATTAAGGATATCCTCTGTCGAAGGGTTCATTGTCTGGCCGCCTTCAATAACTTCATCAACACCAAGTCCCTTAAAAATCTCTGCGATTCCGCTTCCCGGAGCAATTGTGATAAATCCAAAATCCTTAGCTGGCTCAGCTTTTTTCTGTTCAGCTTCAGAATTTTTCTCCATAGCCTGCTTAGCTGCTGCCGCCTGAAGTTCTGACTGTGCAACAACCTTCTGGTTATGCTCCTCTCGCATATTATCGACCTTCATCTTAGTAAGCTGACCATATTCCAAGGCCTTCTCAAATGCCTGACCTGGATGGTTAGTATGCACATGAACCTTAACAATATCATCAAGAGCAACACATACTATAGAATCACCTATCGATGTAAGGAATGCTTTGAAGTCTGCTTCAGTCTTCTCATCAAATTCCTTATCAAGCATAATTATGAACTCGGTGCAATAACCGAACTTTATATCTACATTCTCTACAGCAGCTCCCTTTCCTGAGCCTGGAACTGTCTGTTCAGTGGATGGCTTGCTCTCTGTTATAGAAAAATCTGTAACCTTTCCTGTAAGTGCATCATACATTCCCTTAAGAACAACAACAAGTCCCTGTCCGCCTGAGTCCACAACTCCTGCTTCTTTAAGAACAGGAAGCATATCAGGTGTCTTAGAAAGTACATATTCAGCATGTTCAATAATTATACGCATAGCCTCTTCAATATCATCTGTCTGCGATGCAATCTCAGCAGCCTTATCAGAAATTCCCTTAGCAACAGTAAGGATTGTTCCTTCCTTAGGCTTCATAACTGCCTTATAAGCTGTCTCTGTAGCTCTGCTTGTTGCAAGCGCAAGTGTCTCAACAGTAATTTCAGTTACGCCCTTCATCTCTTTAGTAAAACCTCTTAAAAGCTGTGATAAGATAACACCAGAGTTACCTCTTGCTCCTCTTAAAGAGCCTGATGAAATAGCCTTAGAAAGATTCTCCATATTAGGATTAGCAATAGCACTCACTTCCTTAGCTGCTGACATGATTGTAAGAGTCATGTTAGTACCTGTATCACCATCAGGTACAGGGAAAACATTAAGGTCATTAATCCATTCTTTCTTAGACTCAAGGTTTTTAGCTCCTGCAAGAAACATCTTCTGCACAAGTGCTGCATCTATTGTATTAGTTGCCACGATTATCCTCCATTCTGCAATTAAGCATTATAACAATATTCCTATTAATCAATTACTCTTACGCCTTCAACATATATGTTGATTTTCTTAATCTCAAGGCCGGTAAATTCTGACACTTTATACTTAACATTCTCAATAAGATTATCTGCTACAGCAGCAATGCTTACACCATAAGATATAATTACATGAAAATCAATCTCAATAAGATTATTCTCATCTATAACCACACTGATTCCTCTTGTAAGGCTGTCTCCTTTAAGAAGCTTAACAAGTCCGTCTTTCATGCTGACAGCAGCCATACCCACAATTCCAAAGCACTCAACTGCTGTAGAACCTGCGTACTGTGCAATAACTTCCGAATCAATCGAAACTTTTCCAAGTTTATTCTCCAAAGTTCCCTTCATAGATAGTCCTCCAATACTGCGGCTTGTATTTGTTAACACCCGTAATACGGATGCAAGTTTCGCGCAGTCAAACTTTACATAAAAATATGTATATAAATAGCACAAATATTATACTATCTTTCTAAAGAAAAATAAACACATTTTCGAATTCTTTATTAAACTTTGATTATCAAATGAATGTCCAAAAAATAAAGTGAATCGCGTTTTGCGCAATTCACCTTAATATACTGGTATTAACTTTAAAGCTCATAGATTATGCACGCTCAACTAAACCAGAACGTAAGCATGAAGTACAAACATACATCTTCTTAGCATTTCCGTTAACCTTTACTTTAACAGACTTAACATTAGCATTCCAAACTTTATTAGATCTTCTATGAGAATGACTCACTGCATTACCAAAGTGAGGACCTTTTTCGCAAATTGCACACTTAGCCATTTCAATAACACCTCCTTACCGGTATTGGGTAATTTACCCACAACAGAAATTATTGTATCAGATAAAAAAATATTTTGCAACACATTTTTCAAGAATTTTCTTCAAAATTCTCTCAAAAGCACAACATATTGTTCTGATTACTGGCAAAACATGTTATAACCCACAACAATCAATGTAATTATTATGCATACACACAAGAATACATTATCCATTATAAACAGTGTTATTATCATGCCAACAGCAATCCAGAAGAATATAAATCCAAGCAGTCTGCACATATATATACTTCCTTAATAAGTATGTTATATAATATGCACATAACATATGTTTATGAAAAACTACTCTGCTGCATCTTCAATAGCTGCATCAATATCTGCATCAGTTACAACCTTTTCATCCTTACCCTTGAATTTATCAATAACATCAGGAATCATATCAAGAATCTTAGTTACAGTATCCTGATTCTTAATATTAACAAGCTTGGTTGCACCATTCTGAATAACTAAAACCGCGCTCGGTGTAACCTTTCCGGTCATTCCACCACCTGCATTATTCTTCTTATCCCCTGCAAACGCTCCTGCTCCAACTCCAAACGAAACATCAACAAGCGGAAGGATAATTGTATCCTTAACCGTAACCGCATCACCAACAACAGTCTTAGCTGATATAAATGCATCCATCCCCTTAAAAAGTGATGCAACTGTTGAATCAAAATTATTCTCTGCCATAAAATCCCTCCTTGTTTTGCGAAGCAAAATCCGAATCCTATGATGAGGAGAGGGATTTTGACCTCCTTGTTTTGCGAAGTACTGTTAACATTATAACATAACCTTCTCTATCTGGAAATAAACTTTTTAAACTGTTCATTTCTATACACTCTTAACGCTATCACAAGCACTGAAAATATACATATATTTCCTTTCAGGAATATACTGCCCTCTTTAATATTCTCACCAAATACCGGTTCTAAAGAAAGGTCAACTCCTGACATACCATAAAAGATTGATATATAAGCAAGCACTTTGCCCATTGTCGCCGGGTCTTCAAATCCAAGTCTTGCATTAATTCTGTATTTCTTAGGTCTAATAACCTTAATAAGTATCTTTAACTGTTCCACAAAAAAATGAAAAAGTGCCTTATTGTCCTCATCTGTCACAAATTCTTTTGCCTTCTTCACTTTTTCTTTAAGCTTGTCAGCCGCTCCGGAAACCTTTTTTACTGTATCCTTTACAAGGTTTATTATCTCTTTAATCTTTGTATATATTAGAAAGCATTTATCCTTAACTTTATCAAAGAAGTTCTTATTCAGTGTCGTATTAGATTCATCTTCTGATACAGCCTCTTTAAGACTCTCTGCAGACTCTTTAATATCTTCCACATTATTCTTAACAGCCTGTGTATCTTCTTTAGTGTCACTCACAGCCTCAGCCATCTTAATCTGTGGTTTTTCCTCATTTTCCGTAAGCCTCTTGGCTTCATCGTCGTTTACAGAAAAAATATTTTCTTCTGAGTGTTTTGTTTTTTTCTTCTTTGATGTCCTATATTTTGAAGTTTTTTCTTTTTTTTGATTATTACTGTAAATTGTAATAAAAAGCGCCTTGGCTTTAATTGCAAGTTCTTCATCATACGAAACAATCACCCTTAATATTCCAAGCCATGACAATTTCGCATGTACCTTGAACTTACCATGATAATCAGCATCAGCCTTATATCTTACCGGCACAAAAAGAACTGCTGCCACAACGATTATTACAAGTCCTAAAATACACGCGATAACTATGCCTGTTATCTTAAGTATAAGCAATAAAACATGCAGCATAGCCCCACCTTTCCAGCAGCATGTCAGCTGCCCTTCCTTAATTCTGTGCCAAACCTAAGATAACCAGCGACATCAACGCCTCCTGTATGGGAATATGTGTCGTCAACTATGCATCTTACCAGTTCAAGTGCCTCATCCCTGCCCTTCGCAAGTCCTACAACATACACTTTATCTCTGTATGATTTATTCTTAAAATGCGGCTGTTTCAGCATATTAGCTGAATAAACATCAAGAATATTATCAGGATTGACAGAAATTGCAACAATATAAGTATCTATGGTAAATCTGTTCTTTCTGATAAGACCAAATGTTTTGTATTTTGCTTTTCTTGCGTTATCCCCAAGATAAAGATACCTATACCACTTCAACTTAATATCCCCCGAAACTTATATTTCATTATGCATCAACATATCCAGATTAATTATCACTTATCATAGCCTTGATAATCTCAACAACTGCCTTCTGCTCTGCTTCATCATTGCACTGCATAAGCGAATTATTAATATATGACTGTATCTCTTCCGTATTGTTAAAGAATACCGGAAGACTTGAAAGCACTGATGCCATAACAGCTCTCTTAACCATTACATTCATATTCTTAAAGCTGTCATCAAGTTCCATAATAAGCTTCTCTGCTGTCTTATCAGCATAAGAATCATCCGGTATCTCTGCAAATACCTCTGATTCAAGCTTAACAAAATCACTACCTGACTGTAACTTAAGTGTTTTAGACAAAGCATTATATGCAGATAAAAGTTCATATTCCTTAAGCTCATCCACAAAGTTGGCAAGACTGTATTCTATTGCATAATCACCAGATGATACTGCCTCAAGAATTCTTTCCTGTTTTCCTTCAAATGCAGCAAAATCTTCTGAAATATCTTCAAATCTTTCACCTGTAATATAAGCATTTCTCGTCTTACTTAAAACATTCTTGGCATTCTCTATCTCTTCTATTCTGTCAAGTGTATTTCTTCTGGTAAGAACTATGGTGAGCGCATCATTAACAACCTGTGTAAGAAGCACATATACATCAGCATAATCTGTCATCTTCTCAGTTGCAATATCAAGTGCGCCCTTTAGTCTTACATATTCGTCTTTATCAATATTTTTGTAGTCAGCCCCTGCAAGTGTGTTATATATATCATAGACATCAGGAAATTTATCAAATCCCGCCTCACCTGAGAGCATGGCACTAGTACTTAAAGTGTAATAGAAATCATCTATCGAATCCTTTCCTGCACCATGATACAGAGTAAATGCATCCCTGATATGTTCAAAGAATCTGTCCTTTAACATTCTTACAGGAAGCTGTCCTACTATCTCTGAAATCTTGCCATTAATAACAACATTATCCTTATCAGACAATATATAATGCATAATCTCATTAGTCATATAGGTATTATAGTAGTCGTAATCCAATTCACCATCGTTAAATCTGTACTCAACTCTGTTAAGTACATGCTCATATATTCTTAATCTGTCTACATAAGCTGTTATAACTTCCATAATCTCAATAATCTGCTCACGGAATGAATTAAATTCGTTGAATGCTTCATAGTCATCACATTCATCATTCTCCACGAAACGCTCCACAAGCTCATTAAGTCTGTTAATCATGTTAAGAAGGTCTTTATCATTCTGTAAATCTCTTGCAATATCAAGTACAGTATAATAATTCATGGACATTTTGATAAATCCAAGTCCATTATACATGGAACACATTCCATTACCATACTTTAAAAGATTATCTGAAAGATTCTTTCCCTTTGTAATTTCGCCTGCTATATAACCTAAATTCTTCAATGTATCAAACCTCGTTTATTTTAAATTCAACTTATCCAACGCATCACAGAAATCAAATGTAGCATAGTAATCCTTGATTGTCTCTGCTCGTCTGATCATCTGGACACTGCCATCTTCCTTAAGAAGAAGTTCTGCTGATCTTAACTTTCCATTATACTGGTATCCCATAGAGAAACCGTGTGCTCCTGTATCATGGATAATAAGATAATCACCCATATCAATCTTAGGAAGCATTCTGTCAATTGCGAACTTATCACTGTTCTCACATAAAGAACCTGTAACATCATACTTATGGTCGCAAGGTGCATCTTCCTTACCCGCAACAGTAATATGATGATATGCACCATAGATCGCCGGACGCATAAGGTTAGATGCACATGCATCAACTCCGATGTATTCCTTATAGATATGCTTCTCATGAATTGCCTTAGTTACAAGACAGCCATATGGAGCAAGCATAAATCTTCCAAGCTCTGTATAAATTGCAACATCACCCATTCCAGCCGCACCAAGAACCTCATCATATACCTTATGTACTCCTTCACCGATAACTGCAATATCGTTAGGCTCCTGTTCTGGCTTGTAGGCAACACCAACTCCGCCTGAAAGGTTTACAAATTTAATATCTGCTCCAGTCTTGTCTCTTAACTCAACTGCAAGCTCAAATAAAATCTTGGCAAGTGTCGGATAATATTCATTAGATACTGTATTACTTGCAAGGAATGAATGGATACCAAAATGCTTAACCCCCTTGCTCTTTAATATCTTAAATGCTTCAATAATCTGGTCATGTGTCATACCATACTTGGCATCACCAGGATTATCCATAATAGATGTTCCAAGCTGGAAATATCCGCCCGGATTGTAACGGCAGCTCATTGTTTCAGGAAACTTACCGTCTAATATCTTATCAAGAAACTCAATATGAGTAATATCATCAAGATTAATAGTAGCACCTATCTCATTAGCATATGCATACTCTTCCGCAGGAGTATCATTAGATGAGAACATAATCTCTTCCGGCTTATAATCAAGAGCGTAACCCATCATAAGCTCTGCCATAGATGCACAGTCAACACCGCAGCCATAATCCTTTAATATCTTTAAAATATATGGATTAGGAGTAGCCTTAACAGCAAAATACTCTCTATAACCTTTATTCCATGAGAATGCTTCCTTTAATCTCTTAGCGTTCTCTCTGATTCCCTTCTCATCATAGAGATGATAAGGAGTCGGATATGTCTTGTCGATTTCCTTAAGCTGTTCAAGTGTAACAAATGTCTTTTTCTTACTCATTATCTTCCTCGTTTCTGTGCTGAATTTCTAAAAATCTTTCGCAAGCCCACGCACACAGCACCAACGCATAGTCAGGCCACTGTAAGAAATCCTATATTATGCAGAAATATTTGTCAAGTTTTTAGTCGGATACGACTATAAAAAATAAGAAGCCCACATAAGGCTTCTTATTAATCCAGTACCTGAACTGATTATAAATTAATACATCCTTTAAATGCATCAGGTGCAACTTTTACATTACTACCATAATCTGCTTCTTTAAGACTTGTACAATTAATAAACGCTTCGCTTTCAATTGACTTAAGAGACTCTGGAAACTCCACCTTCTCAAGTCGTCTGCAATTTTCAAAAGCATTGAATCCTATTGTCTCAACTCCATCTGGAAAAGCAACTTCCACAATATCATCCCTGTTAGAGAATAAACCTTCTGTTATTCTTGTAAAATCAGACTGGTCAATCTCTTTAAATGTTCTGTTATACAATGTCACTTTAATTCTGTTACTGTTCATAATTTTCCCCTCTTTCCTTGTTAGTTAAGACTACAAATCCAAAAGCTTAAGAACAAGCGGGCTTATCACAGACGCCTGTGCCTGATATATGGACTGTGGATCATTCTTATACACAGAATCATATGACGCATTATTGAGAAAATTCACATTAGCTGTCATAGCATCATATGACAGTTCTTTACCTGAATATATATAACCGGTGCTATTTTCTGCCATATCATTATCAGGTAATTTCCGTCCCACGTCCATATTCTTAATTACATCCGAATCATTGTCTGTAACTACATTATACAATCCTACTGATAATCTGTCATCATTATTAGTAGAAATTGTCCCAATTAATTTACCAGCCTCAGCTGATGTACCCAATGTACTTTTCTTAATTTCAATATCAGGTGCAATGACATTCTGTGCAACACTAAAATCTGTTGTGGATGCACCATCTATTGTCTTTGAATCCCCTGCCAGAGATCCACCTAATATATCATTAATTTTATTTATGTAATTAACAGTTTCATCATATGGAGGCACTCCTCCGTATTTCTGTACAGAACCGCTTCCTGCATTATAAGCAGCAAGTGCAAGAGTTGCATTACCATTATAATTATCCAGAAGTTCTGATAACAGCTGTGCCCCTGCATATATATTCTGTTTTGCATCAAACGGATCAGTAACCCCATAGCTTTCTGATGTAAATGGCATAAGCTGCATAATCCCCTGCGCGCCACATCCTGATACAGCATCCGGGTCAAATCCTGATTCAGCCTTTGCAACAGCTTTAAGAAAATTCTCATTAATTCCAAACTCTTTTGCTGCCCCTGCAAATATGCTTTCAAGCGAATCATCAACGGCTATGTCATTATATATTTTATCGAAATCAGTTCCCGATGTGGCATTAACGCTGTTTCCTGTACTGACAAGATATGCGCTGCCATCTATCGGACTAATATTGTTAACTGTACTCATTATATTTCCTTCTTAAAAATTAGTAATTCATCAGTAAAATTATACATACTGTGTGACAGAATATCAATAGCCAAAATAAGTATCAAATACAGCTTTAGCTACATACTGTGCACTTGAGACTCCTGAATATCCGCCTTCAAGAATAACACATACCGCTATCTGCGGATTATCATATGGTGCAAATCCTGTAAACCAGCTATGATATTTTTCTGAATCATCATACTGTGCCGAACCTGTCTTTCCTGCCGCTTCATACGAAGAATTCTTCATTGCATAACCGGTTCCTGAAGTAACAACTGCTCTCATGCATTCCGTAAGATATTCAGCCTCTTCTGCTGACATTACTGTATCTATTGCTGAAGGCTGGTTCTTTACAACAACTCTTCCCTCACTGTCACTGATGTTATCGACCATATAAGGTGTCATCATAACCCCGTCATTGGCAACACTTGCTGCAATCATAAGATTATGAAGAGGTGACATCATTGTTTTTCCCTGTCCTATGCCTGTTTCCTGCATTTCACTGACTGACGAATCTTTAGTCACTGACATTGTACTCTTTGAGTACTCGAATCCAACAGGAAGATTAGAATTAAACAGGAAAGTATTACACAGATTAATAAATGAGGTTTTATTAAGCCCTGCTCCAATCGTAGAAAACGCTGAATTGCAGGAATTAGCAAATGCTTTCCTTAAATCCTCATATCCATGTGCCGTATGGTCAAAACATGCAATAGTTGTTCCACCTGATATATATGCCTGTCCATCACAGTTATATGAATAATTATAATAATCATTCTGATTCTGCCTTATATATGCAAGAGCTGTAATTATCTTGAATGTTGAACCCGGAGGATACAATCCCTGTGTAGCCCTGTTTAAAAGTACCGAATCAGAGCTGTCATAAGTAAGCCATTCATCATAATCGGTATTTACTGCATTTGCATCAAATGTTGGATTAGATACCATTGCAAGAATCTTACCCGTAGATGGTTCAATTGCTATAACTGCGCCTTTATTATTACCAAGTGCCTTATATGCTGCCTGAGTAAGCTCTAAATCAAGTGTTGTTGTGACATTATGTCCCTTTGCCTTACCTCCTGATATATCATTTCCAATCTGGTCAAGCACATTGTCAGTCTCCTTAAGAAGATAGAAATTCTGTGACTGTTCAAGTCCTGTTTTCATTCCGGTAAGAGAAGTGAATCCAACAGAATGACAGAACAAATCATCAAATGGATAATATCTTTTTTCATTGCCATCTTCATCAAGCAGCGTTGTCGCAAGTACAGTTCCATCATCTGACAGAATATCTCCTCTTATAACCTTTGCTTCCTGACTGTCAACTCTTTTATTATATGGATTATTAACAACCTTGCCGGCATCCTTTATATTGAATACGCACAGATAAACAATTGTAGCCATAAAAAGTCCTACAAAAAAGAATGCTATTATATTAGTTTCCTTATTTCTTAAATCCTTCTTTTCATTATCTACTATATCGTTCTGTGCCTTTTTGTTTTTTCTTTGTCTGACCTGCTTTTTGTTTTCTGCCATCTTTCCTGTCACCTTCATCCTGTCTCATAGTATACATTCCATTAATTAATGCAAACATTATCAGTGAGCTTAATATTGAGCTTCCTCCGTAACTTACAAAAGGAAGTGTAACGCCTGTCATTGGTATGAACTTAATCGCACCTCCGACAGTTAAGAACACCTGAACCCCATATGTAACACCAAGTCCTACTGCCACAAGACGATAAAAAAGAGTCTTACATCTTGAAGCTATATTCATCATAAGAATAAGATTATTAAGACACACCAGAAATAGGGCTATCGAAAATATAAGTCCAAATTCTTCAGATATAGCAGAAAACATAAAATCTTTCTCTGCCACAGGTATCTTATCAGGCATACCCTGACACAGTCCATAACCAAACCATGACCCCATTCCTATTGCAAAAAGAGACTGACATATCTGATATCCGCTTGTATCAATATATTCCCACGGATTACGCCATACAATAACTCTCGCTCTCACATGTGCAAAAAGCTTATATGCAATAACAGATGCACCTGCTCCGGCAATCAGTCCTGCCCCGGCATAGGCCAGTTTTCTTGTTGCTATATAAAGCATTGCAATATACACCACAAAGAATATAAGTGCAGCACCAAGGTCAGTTGAAAGCACAAGAATAATAACATGAAGTGCTGCAAACGCTGTAACAATACATGTCTGTTTAAATGTCGTTGACTTATTAAACATCGAAGCAACAAACATAACATACAAAATCTTAACAAACTCTGCCGGCTGTACAGAAAACGCGCCAATACTTAAAGTAAGATTTGCACCATATACCTTGCTTCCTAACAAAACAGCACATAAAAGCACAAGCCCTGTGATACAATATATCCATCCAAAATTTCTAAAGCTTTTAACTGTCTTTAAAAGCCATGGAACCATAAACATTATTACCGTTCCAAGCACAGCAATTACGAACTGTTTTACACATTTGTCAAAATTAAGCCTTGCAATCATGATAAAGCCTACCGCCATGAGCATGCACATATTATTGACAAGAAGCCTTGAAGCCTTTGGATACAATATATAATAAAATGCTATGAATATTATAAGATATATAAGCTGCACAAAATAAAAACCTATATACTTCACATCCTGCTTCATTATATACAATACATAATATCCAAGAAAATGTATCGCAAATATTATAATATACTGCTGGACATATATTCCT
Organism: Eubacterium sp. AF22-9; assembly: GCA_003458705.1. Classification (GTDB taxonomy): domain Bacteria; phylum Bacillota; class Clostridia; order Lachnospirales; family Lachnospiraceae; genus Lachnospira. The sequence continues at coordinate 42,906 of QRVH01000009.1, forward strand.
TTTCTCTTTTCTTCCTTATGGATTATTGCTCCTCTGTAAGCAGAAAGAACATAAAACGCCATCAGAAACGCAAATATGTATTTTGTAAGTTCAATAAAAACTGACTGCATAGCAATCTCCTTTATTCAAGTCACTTAATCTTAGTCGATTGCCTGATGAAAATGCCCTGTAGTACCACCACACACTCCATCAGTCATAACTAATTGTATATCATCTGCTGCTCTTTCGTCAAATTCATAACGAATCACACAATTCATGGATTCTTCGGGATTTTCTTTTGTAAGATTGAGTTTTTCTCCATTCATTACAGAATAGCAGAATTCACACATGCTTTCCACTGTATAACTGCTGCCCTTTGGTCCAGTAATATTAATGCTGCCCCAGCTTCCGTCACATCTTCCGTAAGTTCTTCTCACACACTGTTCAGATACCATAAGAGGCACATTCCCATATACAACAAGTTCCGTGTCACTTCCAATTACAGGCTTCATCTCCTTATCTGTAAGTTCAAGTGGCAGTGTCATTCTGTCAAGAATAACCCCGGCATTACTGCACAGCCTTCTTAATTCATCTTTTGCAAATGTATTAAAAATATATATGCTGCTGTCTGTAATAATATGCACCTTGTCAGATAATTTCTTCCAGTTGTCACTTCCAAGAAAACCAATCTGTTCAATATTACGGCATACAAACCTGTCTATGCCACAGTCAGAAGCCTTCTCACACAAGCACTTAAACTTATCATATTTCTCTGCCTTAAGAATATGTGGAAGGAACATATATACATATATTCCATGTGACTGACAGTGCTTTACAGCCTCTTTTAATGAATTCTCATCATTCATATAAAACATCTTATAATCAAGATAAATGCTTTCAACACCTGAAACAGATGCTGCTTCCTTTACCTGCGCTATATCATGAAGGTATGCAGCTTTTCTTACCTGATAATTATTATCATCAGCTTCTTTCTTGTCGTCAGTCTCTGCACATTCAGGCTTATTATAAATCCTTACAAAACTGTGCTTTAAATGTGTTTCAAGCTGTTCAAGTACATTTCTTCTTAATTCCTTAATCCAGCCGACAGGCACAAACATACCATCATCAAGTTGCACTTCTGCATCTTCCACCACAAAACATGTATCACCGGTTTTTTAAGATTCTTAACAAGCTCCTCCTCTGAGGCCGGACAATTCTGTGCTTCGGTAACTATCTCTCCTGTACATGTCTTTTCAATTCCATCATACATTACTGTAAGTGAAATATTTTCATTCTTTCTTACAATAAGCTTCATATCTACATGAAGCTTAGGTGTTGTTCCGACATAATTATCTGCTACATATGCCTTAATCTTAGCATTATTCATTCTGTTGACAATTCTTCCCTCATACAGCAGGTATTTCTTAGGAAGATTGACAACGAAGGTCTGTCCTGCTGCCACATCAGCACCGCTCTCAAAGGAATGTTCCTTATCAATCTCAAAGACATCACCTCTGTTTACATTCTTTAATGCTTTAAATGTAATTCTTCCTGCCTTGTTAGATACTACCTTAAGGCACTCCGTTCCCATATGGTTAGGACGCCCAAGTGACATCATCTTCTTTCCCTTGACGCTGTCATAATAGCCTGTAGTAAATGCACCTCTGTTATATATATCTGAAAGGTCATCAATATCCTGCTTATCTACCTTGAAGCCTTTTCGTCCCCTCTCAAGATACATATCAACATATTTACGGTAAATATGCGTTACCATAGCAGCATATGTGACATTCTTCATACGACCTCAATTTTCAGAGAATACACTCCGCTTTCTATAACATCAGGAAGTATCTGTAATGCACACATATCCTTAGGACTTAATGCGTAACTGTTGTTTCTGTTATTAATCTTTTCGCCGTTATCATACACATCATAAGGCATCCTGCACGGCTGGGCACACCTTCCCCTGTTGCCGCTTCTTCCTCCGTTAAAGCTTGAAAGCAGGCATTGTCCCGAATAACAGTAACATAATGCTCCATGCACAAAGCTTTCTATCTCCACATCTAATCTCTCATGAAGCTGCTTTATTTCCTGCAGATTCATCTCTCTTGAAGTGACTATTCTTGTTGCACCAAGTTCCTTTAAAAGCCTGCTGCCATACACTCCGGTCTGTGTCATCTGTGTGCTTGCATGTATATCCATATCAGGAAAATGTTTTCTTATAAGGTTAAACACACCCATATCCTGTACAATCACTGCATCAAGACCTGCCTCATAGAACGGTATAAGGTATTCTATAAGACTGTTCTCTATCTCTCTTGACTTTAGAAGAGTGTTAACTGTCAGGTAAACCTTTCTTCCGAATAAATGTGCATATTCAATAGCACAGATAAGCTCTTCATCATTAAAATTATTGGCAAATGCCCTTGCTCCAAACATATTGCCTCCAAGATATATGGCATCTGCCCCTGCCGCAACAACAGCCTTCATAATATCAAGTGAACCTGCTGGTGCTAAAACCTCCACCTGTGTTTTTCTCTTATCAACATTCATAGTTGTAACCGCCTTTAAATTAAATGGCTGCTGCAAATGCATTTGCAACAGCCGTTATTATTAATACCAGATAATCTTATGTAAATCACTTCTTAGAGTCATTCAGTTCTGTCTCTAACTTGACAATATTCTTCTGATACTTGGTAATCTCACTCTTTAATTCCTTAATCTCTTTTGCTGAACTTTCTGCCTTAATCTGTGCTGCAATAAGCTCATGCTTAAGGTCGTATATTTCCTTATCCTTGTTCTCAATATCTAACGAAAGACTGTCTGCCATCTTCTTAGCCTTGAAGTAATCATCTGCAATATTAAGATACATCATATCAGTTCTGAGCTCTGCTGACATTCGTCTGTAACTCTCTTCTTTATTAAATTCAGTTATCTTGTTATTAATGTATGATGCAACTCTCTGAAGATACTCCTCGCTTTCATATCCACCAAGCTTGATTACCTTACCTCCAAGAATTACTTCTGCTGTATTCTTTGATGACATAAGTCCCCTCCATATATGTAGAAATAAACATATTAAGTATATAATAAATACACTTACTATTCAACTCATAAAACACATTCTTTAGAATATTTTATGTTATTTTTGTTTGAATGGCCTGCCAAGATTATCATAAGCTGCTTTAGTTGCAACTCTTCCTCTTGGAGTTCTGTTAATATACCCGTTCTGTATAAGATATGGCTCATAAACATCTTCAAGAGTTCCTGAATCCTCGCCTATTGAAGCTGCCAGTGTCTCAATACCGACAGGTCCGCCATCAAACTTATCAACTATTGTAGTAAGTATAACACGATCGTTACGGTCCAATCCATCTCTGTCAACATCTAACAGATTAAGTGCATAATCAGCAACATCCTTATTGATATGTCCGTTATATTTAACCTGTGCAAAATCTCGCACTCTCTTTAAAAGTCTGTTGGCAAGTCTCGGTGTTCCCCTTGACCTTCTTGCAAGCTCATGTGCTCCGTCTGAGTCAATATCAACATTAAGCACATTGGCTGAACGGATAATGATTTTCTCAAGCTCCGGAACTGTATAGAATTCCATATGGCTTACAACACCGAATCTGTCTCTTAAAGGTGCTGATAAAAGTCCCGCTCTTGTTGTTGCCCCTATCAGAGTGAACTGTGGCAGATCAAGTCTTATAGACCTTGCTGTTGCACCCTTTCCGATCATAATATCAATCTTATAATCCTCCATTGCCGGATACAGCACTTCTTCAACCTGTCTGTTAAGTCTGTGAATCTCATCAACAAAGAGAATATCACCCTCACTCAAATTGTTAAGTATAGCTGCCATATCTCCCGGCTTCTCGATTGCAGGACCGGATGTAACCTTGATATTAACCCCCATTTCATTAGCAATAATTCCTGCCAGAGTTGTCTTTCCAAGTCCCGGAGGTCCATAGAAAAGCACATGGTCAAGTGCCTCTCCTCTTTCCTTTGCTGCCTCAATATATACTTTAAGATTACTCTTAACCTTATTCTGTCCAACATAGTCATCGAGAGATAATGGTCTTAAGGAATTCTCAATACCATAATCTTCTTCAGTTATCTGTGTTGATATAATCCTCTTTTCCATATAGCCCCTCATTTCTTAAATACTATTCTGTTCTAGAATTTAGCCAGCTTCTTTAACGCTTCCTTAAGAACCGTCTCAGAATCCTTATTCTCTATATCTTCCACTTCCTTGACAGCAACAAGTGCATCTTTGCTTGAATATCCAAGTGATACAAGTGCCTCAACAGCGTCATTTCTTATCATCATGACATTACTTACATTACTGTTATTGTCTGCCTTTTTATTCTTAGAAAGTGCTGATTCAAATACTTCATCAAGCTTTAACTTATCCTTAAGCTCAATTATAATCTTCTGTGCTGTCTTAGGTCCGATACCAGGAAGTGCCTTGATTGCTGCCACATCATCAGCAAGAACTGCAAATCTTAAATCATCTGCTGTGATATTAGATAATGCACCAAGCGCTGCCTTAGGACCAATACCATTGACACAGATAAGCATTTTAAACATGCTTAAATCATCTCTTGTAAGGAATCCGAACAGACTGCATTCATCTTCCTTGACATTCATATATGTATATATCTTAACCTCACTGCCAACTGATGGAAGCTCACCAGGAACTGAACCCGGAACATATATATTATATCCGATTCCATTGGCTTCCACAACGATTACATCTGGCAGGATTTCGGCAAGCTCACCTTTAATGTATGAAATCATTCTCTCCCCCCAAGACAGTAATTGATAAACTGCTGTGCTGTTCTTCCTGATATTCCACCATGTGAAAGTTCCCACTTGTTAGCCTCTGCCATAAGCTCTTCATCTGTCATCTTAACATTATTCTTCCTTGCAAGGCCAATAACAATATCAAAGAATTCTTTCTGTGATGGCTTAGAGTAGCTTATCTGGCATCCAAATCTGTTCACTAATGAAAGCTTCTCCTCAATAGTATCAGATCTGTGAAGGCCGTTATTGCTCTCTAAATCATTTCTGTCATTCCATGTTTCCTTGATAAGATGTCTTCTGTTAGATGTTGCATAGATAAGAATATTATCAGGCTTAGTCTCAACACCGCCTTCAATTACAGCCTTTAAGAACTTGTATTCAATCTCGAATTCCTCGAAAGATAAATCATCCATATATATTATGAACTTGTAATTTCTGTTCTTAATGCTTGCTATAACATTAGATAAATCCTTGAACTGGTGTTTGTATATCTCTATCATTCTAAGACCCTGGTCATAATATTCATTGACAATAGCCTTGATAGAAGTTGACTTACCTGTTCCGCTGTCACCGAAAAGAAGTGCATTATTAGCTTTTCTTCCCTGAACAAAGGCCTCTGTATTCTCCACAAGCTTCTTCTTCTGGATTTCATAACCTATAAGGTCATCTAACATAACCTTATCCATATTGTTAATTGGTGTAAATGTAACGCCATTATCACCGCCTATTACTCTGAATGCTTTATTAAGTCCGAACATTCCTACACCATATGCTTTATAGAAATCAGTAACATAATTAAAGAACTCATTCTCGTCCTTTGCTGTCTCAAGCTTAAGGCTTAAAGCCTGTACCTTCTCACTTACATTCTTATTGTACATAAGCTCTTTCTTAACAATTGCCTTGTAATCAGATATAAGTGAAAAACAGTTGATTCCAAGTGCAGCCTCAATAGGTCTGAAATCATAATTAAACAGATTCATAAACACCTTGAAGTCGTTCTTAGCAAATTCATTAACGCTCCATCATTAGCACCTACCTTTTCACATGTAAGGCTGAATGGATTCTCATTAGTTATAAGATAGAATGTAAGGTAATTATGCCATAAATTCTTATCAAAGCCATAATCTGTGGCAACCTCCAATATTCTCTTAATCTGCTCATATATATCACTTATAAGCTTGTCAGGAGTCTCCTCATCCCTGTCAAATTTTTTGAAAATATCGGACATTTTCATAAGAATAGTGTCCTCATGATTACCATATATAATAAGTTTCGCAACTTCTCTGTACATTATTATTCCCTCTTCTTTCTCTTATTAATTACAAGCTGCATGGCAAAGATGACCACACCTGCAAGTGACACCAACGCTCCCTCTTTAAGAAGCGGCGTAGAATACTTAAGTGTTACATTATGCGTTCCACTCGTAAGATATACAGCCATATACTGACCATTAGCATTATATAGCTTTTGTCTTTCTCCGTCTACATATACCTTCCAGCCCTTTGAATAAGGGATTGTAAGACACAGATATTTATTACGGTCAAGTGTTATCTGTCCTGTAACCTTATTATTTCCAAGCTCTACATCTGTTAATACATTTTCTTTAAGTGCATTAATCTCGTCAGTGTAACTGTCCATCGGCTGGCATACAATCTGTATATCATCATAAGAATACACACCAATCTTCTGGAAAGTCACTGTAACTGATGTCACATTTTCTTCCGAATAGCCCATATTCACACTGAAATCATGCTGGTTACTGTAATAGCTGTAATCAGATGTAAAGTAATTCATTGACTTGGTTACTCCTGTATCAGTCGCAATCCCAAGCTTAACACTGCTTGTAGACTGTGTCCAGTATATGAAATTCTTAAATATCTTCTTCTTTTCATTATGTGAAAGCTCTTTCCAGTCTGCCTTAGAGTATAAGTCTAACGGGTCAAACTTTCTCTTTCCAAAATACAGCTGAAACTGTGCTGCGCCTTCATAATCAAGGCCATTAATATTAAAGTATGTCTCACCTGCACCACTGCCTGTAAATTTAAATGTTACCGTGGCACCTGCCTTAGTTACTGCAAATGTATTGTCAGTACACTGTACCTCTTTGGCATCATAATCCATTGTATAATCTTTAATCTGGCTGTCATAACTTAAATCTTTAACAGATACCCTGTCAGGAAGCGCCTCCCTGGTATCTTTCCCACTTCTTCCAATAACAACAGCCTGAAGCATAGCCTTCTGCTTATCTACTGCACTTAAGCCTTCCCATTCCCTCTTATTAACAGCTTTGTCATAGGTAAAGCCTAATGGAAGTGCATTGTCGTTATTATACATTACATAATCATCATTTTCTGATTCATAAGTAAATCCATATGGAACAAGTCCGCCGGTCTTACTCACCAGATACTTTGAGGCAGATGATAAAGCTATAAGAGACGACCTGTCATCATAACCTGTGTATTTGTGCGGAAGCAGCGTATCAAGCCTGATTGCACAATCATATCTGAACTTCGATACATATGGATTAGTAAGTGTCCAGTACAGATTAGAGGACGATATTCCAGTAATGCAATTCATATTGTATGAAAGTCCCGAGCCTGAATATCTGATAAAATCTGTATCTTCAGCATCTTTACTTATAAGCTCCTTCTCGCTTCCAAACACATCTTCCTGTGCCATCTTAACGCTTATGCACTGTGCCGCATAATTTTCGCCAAATGATGCATTTTTCCATATACCATTAGCTAATGCCGCCAGCATAACCGCTACTGTCACCATCATGCATCTGTTATATTCATTAACATTCTTTATGCTAAGTCCAATTAGCAATATTGCTCCGATTGCAACTGCACTTATAAGCTTGCCATTTCTTGAATACTTTACGCACATACATACCACAAAATATATTGTAAGTGCAACTCCAATAAAGCGGATTTCTTTTCTTTCCAGTGTTATAAGACGCGGCATCATGCACACAAGTATATATGCACATAATAATGCAAATGAATATATCCACCTGTTACACATATATGAAAATCCGTTCATTGCCTGTCCGAAGAACGGTATACATATCATCACAGCACTTATAATAAAATAAGTCTTAAGCATTGTGTACTTACGTCTGCTCTTAAACATTAAAAGCACTGCAAGTAACACCGGCACTGCAAATCCCATGCATGTCCAGAAGTTATCACCCTCAACGATAAAAAGTCCCGGAAGCTTTGCATAGTATGAAAAAGGATATACCAGTCCTATTTTGTTAGGTGTATTAAATCTGCTGTCACTTAAGAAAACATGAAGCACAGGGAGAAACACTATTGCCGCCATACACAGTCCTATAACCGATGAAACGGCCAAGCTTAATATCCCCTTACACCACATTTTCACATTCTTTCCATAACAGAATATGAATCTTACAATAACATATATAATTGTTGTGAACACAAGCATGTAGAAGAAATAAAAATTACTCATTGCAGCAATAGCTACTGTTATTGTAAAGAGCCACATTTTCTTCTCTCTGATTATCTTCTCAACGCCTAATACAAGCAGAGGATAATACAGAAGCGGGTTAAGAAAGAACGGATGTCTTACTGCATTATATATTGCCCAGTAGCAGAATGCATAAGTAACTGTCCCCGGAAGGACATATCTTTTCTTATGTCCTATGTAAAAACACAGCAGTGAAAATGCTATACCTGACAAATATATTCTTAAAAGAATCATTGCTTCATAGAATATATACATGTACTTTGCAGGAAACAGGAAACAGAAGAATGTAAATGGGTCGCCTATAACATAATAGTGAAATGTTCCTATAACATCACTTCCCTCACCTATTGCAAAATCCCACTGCGGTATTACAAACTGATGATTGATAAATATATTTTTAAAGAAATCCCTTAAATACTGTGAATAATATATGAGTGACTTATAATGCTGTTCCCAGCCATCAACCTCCCATATGAATGTCTTTCCAGTAAAAAAATAAAAAGAAAACACACCTATAGCAAGGATTGCAAAAATAACTGAATAAGCCAGAAAATATGTTGATTTTCTGGAATCAAGTCTTTTATAAAAATCTTGTAACTTCGATTTCATCTCTGCCATAGGTGTATCTTCTCTTTTCTTAAACTAGGAAACTGCCATAAGCATAAGCCTACGGCAGTTTCTTATTATAACTTATTGTGATTAAATTATCAATGAAGATGTATTATCTTCTTAGGGCACTTCTCAGCACACTTTCCACAACCTGTACACTTTGAATAATCAATATGTGCAATATTGTTTTCTACTGTAATAGCACCGAACTCACACTGCTTTGTACATAACATACATCCAATACATCCAACAGAGCATGCTGACATAACATCTTTACCCTTATCGTTAGATGAACAGTTAACTGTATAGTTACTCTTGTATGGTATGATTTCAATAAGGTGTCTTGGACATACAGCAACACATTTACCACATGCTTTACATTTGCCCTTATCTACTACAGCAATACCATTAACAATATGAATTGCATCAAAAGGACATGCCTTAACACATGAACCATATCCCATACATCCGTATGTACATGCCTTAGAACCGCCGTTAGGAACGACGTTCATTGCTGTACAATCCATTGCACCTGAGTACACATAATTTTCTTTTGCTTTGTCGCAGTCACCAGCACATTTAACAAATGCTGTCATTCTTACTGATTCTCCAACTTCCTCACCCATGATTGCACCAATCTTTGCTGCAACCGGTGCGCCACCAACTGGACATGCGTTAGCTGGAGCTTCTCCTGCGGCAATTGCCTTAGCAAGTGCATCACATCCTGCATATCCACAACCACCACAGTTGTTTCCAGGAAGCTCTGCTCTTACATCTATCTCTTTCTGATCTACTTCAACATAGAACTTCTTACCCATTACTCCGAGGAAAAGTCCGAGAAGAAGACCAGTGCAGCTTACAACAACTGCAGCAATAATTATACCTGACATCTTGTCGTCCTCCTCTTAAATAATACCTGAAAATCCAAAGAATGCGATAGCCATAAGTCCTGCAGTAAGTAATACAATAGGCATTCCCTTAAAGCTTTCCGGAACATCATTGAATTCGTTTCTTTCACGTATACCAGCCATGATTATGATTGCTATTGTAAAACCAACAGCTGTTCCTAATCCACTGACTACAGAATCTAAAAGCTTCTGACCAATATTAAGTCCTGCTGCTGTGTTATAGTTCTGTACGTTAGTAAGTGCAATACCAAGTACTGCACAGTTAGTTGTAATAAGTGGAAGGTATACACCAAGTGCTTCATAAAGAGATGGTGATGTCTTCTTTAAAAACATTTCAACAAACTGAACAAGTGCCGCAATTACAAGGATGAATACAATTGTATTCAGATATGTAAGCTTAAGCGGTGTAAGTATACAGTCATATATAAGACTGCAGACAGCTGATGAAATAGTGATAACGCCGATAACAGCGCCACCCATTCCTGCTGCTGTGTTTATCTTCTTAGAAACTCCAAGGAAAGGACACAAACCGAGGAACTGGCTTAAAACTACATTATTGACAATTGCTGTACTTACAGCTATCAATAATAACTGTGAAAAATATCCCATATTTACCTCCCTTAGTTATTCTTAGCCTCAGCCTTAGCTTCTTCTATCTCTTCTGTGTAGTCAGGAACTTCTGCAGGCTTCATGCCTTTCTTTCTCTTAATTCTGTTCATAATAGCAATCATGAATGCAAGAACAAAGAACGCTCCTGGTGCAAGGATAAAGATACTAGCTGGTGTGTAACCGATTGTTGAGAGATCAAATAATGCGTTAGTACCATCTGAGAAAATTGTACCGCCACCGATAAGCTCTCTTATTGCTCCAAGGATTGTGATAGCAATTGTGAATCCAAGTCCCATACCTATTCCATCAAAGAATGAAGGAATTGGAGGATTCTTAGAAGCATAGGCTTCCGCACGTCCAAGGATAATACAGTTAACAACTATAAGAGGAATATATATTCCAAGTGAGTCGTACAGATTGGCAGGAAGCCCTGCATAAGGAACTGTACCATTGTAACAAATGATGCAACGACAACGATGAACGCTGGCATTCTTACACCATCTGGAATAGCCTTACGAAGTAATGAAATCATAAGGTTTGATAATGCAAGTACTACTGTAGAAGAAAGTCCCATACCTATACCATTGATTGCTGATGTAGTAACCGCAAGTGTAGGACACATACCAAGTGTAAGTACCAGGGTAGGATTCTCTTTAATAATACCATTATAAAGTCTTTCTATACATTTATTCAAAGTCCGCACCTCCCTAGTTTCCTGCCACAAGCTTGTAAACTGCAAGCGCATAATTTACACCCTTTGTGACTGATTTAGAAGTAATTGTAGAACCACCGATTGCATCAACATTAGCATTGCTTTCTGATGCTGAACCATCTGTTACTACTGAAAATGATGCAACTGCATCAGACTTAGCTGTAAACTGTGATGTAAATGATGGATCCTGTTTAGCTCTCATACCAAGACCGGCAGTTTCGCTGATTGAAAGGAATGATACTCCAAGTACCTTTCCATCTGTTGAAATACCAACTGTAAACTTGATATCTCCGCCGTAACCGTCACTATCTGTAACTGTTACAACATAACCTGCTGTCTCGCTGCCTTTCTTTCCTATAGCAACTTCATTGACCTTATCCTTAGAGAAGTCAATGTCTGATGAAGCATTAATATCATCATCAGAAGGAAGGGCATCTATTGTCTCAAAGCTGTCTGCTTCTGCAAGAACTGCTTTGTAAGCCTTTTCCTTAGCATTCTCATTAGCCTTTGCAATAGGATCAAGTGTTATCTGATATACAACACCAAGAAGAATTCCGGCTACAAGTGTTATAGCAAATAAAACTAATGCATCTTTAACTATTTTCTTCATCTTATGCAGCCTCCTTTGCTTTCTTCTCTGGCTTCTTCTTACCAAATGACTTAGGAACTGTTACTCTCTCAATAAGAGGAACTAAGAGGTTACAGAAGATAATTGCATATGAAACGCCTTCTGCTGAACCACCATACATTCTGAAAATGAATGTAAGAAGACCTAAGCAGCAGCCAAATACAATTTTACCATTAGGTGTAATTGGTGAAGTTACATAATCTGTCGCCATGAAGATGGCACCAAGTAAAAGTCCACCACCACATACTTCCTCAAGCATGTAGATTACATCGAAATGATGTCCTGGTGCAAAAAGGAATATAAGCACTGCAAATACACCTACATATGTTACAGGTATTCTCCAGTTAATAACCTTTCTTGCAAGGAGGTAGATACCACCTAAAAGAAGGCAGATTGCTGAAGTCTCACCGATAACACCACCTGTTGTACCAATAAACATCTTAGCTAATGAAACAACGCCTGTTGATTCTGCACCCGGCTTAAGGAGTGCAAGAGGTGTTGCTCCTGAATATGCGTCTAAAAATCCGTTAGATGTAACAAAATTAGTCATCGGACCTGTATATGCAATAAGAAGGAAACATCTTGCTGCAAGAGCAGGGTTCATGAAGTTCTGTCCAAGTCCTCCAAAAAGCTGCTTAACTACGATAATTGCAAATACACATCCTACGATTTCAAAACCAACATTTAATGTTGATGGAATATTTAATGCAATAAGAAGACCTGTTACTGCTGCACTTAAATCTGTAACAGTAACTTTCTTATGCATGAAATACTGATATAATGCCTCACATGCTACACAAGTAACAATACCGATTACTATACGAAGCAGTGCATCGAGGCCAAAATTAACTATACCAAATATGCTGGCAGGAGTTAAAGCAATAAGAACATCTCTCATTATTGTCTGAGTAGTATTCCCGCTTCGCACATGAGGATTAGTCGATACGTTAAAAATCTCACTCACTTTGATTGCCCACCTTTCTACTTCTTTCTTCTGTTAGCAAGTACTGTACTTCTCATAGCCTTAATCTGCTGTGTTAATGGTCTCTTGGCTGGACAGACATATGAACAGCTTCCGCACATTACACATTCCATACCATCGAACTTAGTAAAGCCTTCTTCATCATTACGTGATGCAAAACCGGCAAGCTTTGCTGGAAGAAGGTGTTCCGGACATGCCTCACCACATTTACCACATCTTATACATGCAGAAGATGTGGTCTTAGATACGATATCCTTCTGGAATACAAGAAGTGATGAACTTCCCTTAACAACAGGTACATCAAGACTGTACATGGCAAATCCCATCATAGGACCACCGGAAATATATTTCTCAGGTTCTCCTACAGGACCACCGGCAGCGTCAAGAAGCTGTCTGTAATTAGTTCCTAACCATACATAGAAGTTGCCAGGCTCTTTAACTCCGTCGCCTGTTACAGTACATATTCTCTTAGTAAGAGGCTTACCTTCTATAACTGAAAGATAGATTGAGAATATTGTATCAACATTATGTACGATACAGCCTGCATCAGCTGGAAGCATGCTTGAATTAATAGCTCTTCCTGTTGTTGCATATATAAGACTACGCTCTCCTCCCTGTGGATACTTAGTCTTTAATGGCTTAACTTCAATATCAGGCTCAGAAGCTGTAGCTTCCTGCATGATTCTTATTGCCTCAGGCTTATTATCTTCAATACCGATAATTCCCTTAGCATGGTCAAATATCTTAAGAGCAATCTTAAGACCCATAACAACCTTGTCTGATTCTTCTAATAATCTTCTGTAATCAGATGTAAGGTAAGGCTCACACTCTGCTCCATTAACGATAATGTAATCTATGGCTTCAGGATTCTTTGGAGAGAGCTTAACATTAGTTGGGAAACCAGCTCCTCCCATACCTACAACACCAGCAGCCTTGATTCTTTCTAAGATAACGTCCTTAGTAAGATCCTCGAACTTCATAGGTGTATATTCAACTTCTTTGAATTCGCCATCATTCTCGATAATGATAGAATTGCACTTACCGCCTGTAGCCAATGTTCTTGGCTCAATAGCTTTAACAGTACCTGATACAGATGAATGAATGTTCGCAGAAACAAATCCACCTGCCTCGGCTATCAGCTGGCCTGCAAGGACATAGTCGCCCTTGGCAACAACTGGCTTAGCAGGTGCGCCGATGTGCTGTGAAAGCGGGAACACCATCTCTCCTACGGCTGGAAAGAGTTCTTTGATTGGTTTATCCTTAGAAAACTCTTTACCGTCATAAGGATGACATCCACCTTTAAATGTACACTTTCCCATGACATATTTCTCCTTATAAAGTTTTTATTAAATAGTATTTTATCTCAATAAATAGCAAAAATCTACTTTTTTTTGTGTATATATTCCTATATAATAAGAGAAAATGAGTACTTTTTTAACAATCGGTTTGTCTAATCAAACCTAAAACGAGGATTTTTTATGATAACTATTAATGATACCCTGCACACAAACGCAGACACCGCAATGCTTAAAGCAATATGTCCGGATACTGACAGCATCTGCTTTTTTGATATAGAAACCACAGGATTTTCAAGAAATTATAATATAGTATACCTCATAGGCGCTGTATATTTCCGTAACGGAATATCGCATTATTTACAGTGGCTTGCAGAATCCGATTCCGATGAAGCTTATATTTTATCCGCATTTAATGATTTTTTAAAAGATTTTCATACATTAATACATTTTAATGGGGATGCCTCGATATTCCCTTTATTACTGAGCGTGCAGCACATCTTAATGTTGCACTTGACCTTTCACATCTTGAAAGCCTTGACTTATATAAAACTGCCAAAAAATGTAAATCTATTCTGTCACTTTCTGACTATAAGCAGAAAACCATTGAACATTTTCTTGGAATAGAACGTGAAGATATGTATTCAGGCGGTGAACTTATTGATATATACAGGAAATTTGCAGCAAAACCTTCTGATACAGCACATAACGAATACAGGAAACTTCTCCTTCTTCACAACCATGACGATATAGAAGGAATGCTAAGCCTGCTTCCACTTATTTCCTATTATGCAATAATTATGAATTCTTACACTGTTGACAATACTGTCATTGATAAAGATACTGATTCCAATGGAAATGTGAGCCTTCGGCTGATTGCTGAATGTTCTCTGCCCGTAGGCGTACCCGTGGACAGGCATATATGTCTTGACAATATACATATTCTGATTAAGAACCGTACATTAACTCTTGTAATACCGGTTATATCAGATACTTTGAAATATTTTTTTAAAGACTATAAGAATTATTATTATCTGACATCAGAAGACGAAGCCATTCACAAAAGCATTGCACAATATGTAGACAGTACTAACCGTGTTAAATGCTCTGCTTCTAACTGTTACACCAAAAAGACGGGCATCTTTCTTCCACTCTATGACAATTGTGATTTAAACATATTTAAAAAAGATTATTCTGACCCGGAAAAATACTGCAACGCAGATGATATACTGTTAAATAGCACTGATAACACAGAAAAATATATACATTCCATTATAAATCATATATTTTCATAATTAAAAAATGCGTAACCAGACTGATATTATTCCGGTTACGCATTTTATTAATTAGTCTTTCTGTAAAAGAAAAGTTGGTCATAGCTGTATCCCATATCCCTATAACCGATTATCTGTTCAGTATTACCTACAAACAGACACCCATCAGTAACTAAAGATTTATTAAACTTCTCATATACATCTTTCTTGGCTTCTTCTGTAAAATATATAAGAACATTCCTGCACACAATAAGATGACAGCCTGTTGGATATGGATCCTTTAGAAGATTACTCTTCTTAAACTCAACACATCTTTTTATGTCATCAGATATTTTATAAAACCTGTCTCCCATCTTTTCAAAGTACTTATCCTGAAATTCCTTAGGAAGTCCCTTTATGCTGTTTTCACCATATACACCATCTTTAGCCTTCTCAAGAACCTGTTCATCAAGATCTGTCGCAATAATCTTAATATCCCTCATAGGTACTTTCTTTGCAAGCACCATAGCAAGTGAATATGGTTCATCACCAGTAGAACATGCCGCACTCCATACCTTAAGTCTTGGTCCGAACTTACTTATCAGATCCGGCAGTATAACATCCTCCAGTGTCTTCCACAGATTCGGATTTCTATAAAATTCAGATACATTAATCGTAATATAATTAACAAATTCTTCTCTTAACCCTGTATCTTCCTTTATTGCCTTACAATAACTATCGTAACCATCATACTTATGTCTTGCAATAAGTGTATCTATACGCCTCTTCATCTGTTTTTCCTTATATGCATTAAGGTCAATAGTTGTAAGACTCAGGATAAATTTCTTAAAATCCTCATAATCTTTAATCATAATCCCTCTTTTCTACATCGTTCCACGAAACAAATGTAATGTAAATTATTCTTAATACATCGTTCCACGAAACAAATGTAATGTAAATTATTCTTAATTCTGTTATAATTCTATCATATTTTCAAAAAACCTGAAAGGATTATTTATAAACTAAATTATTCTTAATTCTGTTATAATTCTATCATATTTTCAAAAAACCTGAAAGGATTATTTATAAACTAATGGATAATGAATCGCTTTTAAAAAATAAAATAATGGACGCAGCAAATCGTTCCTTCAGGCAAAACATATACACATATACTAATTTTCTTGATATTAATGAGCAGTCAGTATTCGCACAGATGAAAAACGCACTTAATTTCGTAGCTTTTAAAACATACGGTGGCAATGATGCATGTGAAAGACAGATGATACAGTTTGGTTCTTACGAAACTCTTGGCTATGAAGAGGAATTTCCTATAACTCTTATAAAGATATCTCCTCTTATAGAAAAATATGCTGAATCACTGTCACACAGAGATTACCTTGGTGCTCTTATGAATCTTGGAATTAAAAGAGAAATGCTTGGAGACATAAATATAAAAGGCAAGGACGCCTATCTTTACTGTGTTTCACATATTGCTGATTTCATAATTGACAACCTGTCTACAGTAAAGCATACACATATCCAGTGTACAAAGACTGATATTAACGATATCGAATGTTCACCTGAGCTTGAAGATATTGAAGTTTTATCTGCAAGTGAACGGATTGACGCTGCCGTTGCCAGCCTCACAAAGCTAAGCCGAAGTCAGGCAGTAGAATTATTCAGGGCAAGAAAAATATTCATTAACAGCCGTCAGATGGAAAACAACAGCTATCAGTTAAAAGCTAATGATATACTTGTTATCCGCGGAACAGGCAAATTCATCTATCAGGGCTGCGGTAAAGAAACCAAAAAAGGACGTGTCTATCTTTCATTTAAAAAATATGTTTAAAAAAAGGGCTGTCTTTCTACAGCCCCGAATTTCTATGTTTTTTTGTCTTAAAATATATCAAATGAAACACAATACATAACATTCCAAAAACAACAATGGCAGGAACTCCATAAAACATATATTCCATTCCATTTAAATAAATGCCATCACCCCTGTATTTTTGTTTAATAAGCAGTCCATTATTAACAAGTATAAAAACAATTACTCCAGATACCAGAAATGCTGCACTATAACCGCCAAACCATGCAAGAAGCTTTTTCCGGTCCGGCTTGTATGCAATGTAATTATAAATATAACAGCAGACTAATATTACAGGCACAATCATGTATATAATCAAACCAATAAAAAAGCCTTTATCTAATACCGTTTCATCAATATAATCTGAAATCAGTAAAATAATCCAGACTAATACACCAACACATAAACCATTCACAATTGACAGCTTGTTTTTCGAATACATAACAATACCTCCGATTACCAGCATATTAAATGAGGCATCTGCCCACTGATGTGAACAAATGCCTCAACATAGAGCTTTTCACAGCCCTTATAATATCTTTATTACTCTTCTGTTGCTGGAGCTTCTTCCTGAGCTTCGTTGTCGTTAAGTAATGCCTTAATGCTTAAGCTGATCTTCTTATCAGCTTCGTTAAGGTCAACAACCTTAGCTTCAATTTCCTGACCGATTGAAAGTGCGTCAGATGGCTTTTCAATACGATCTCTTGAAATCTGTGAAACATGAAGTAATGCATCGATTCCATCTTCTAACTGGACGAATGCACCGAAATCTGTCATTCTTGCAACTGTTCCCTTAACAACATTACCTACAGCATACTTCTCTGCTGCGTTGTTCCATGGATTAAGGTCTGGATACTTAACCGAAAGTGCAATCTTATCTCCGTTAATCTCTTTGATAAAGCACTTAACTGAATCACCAATCTTGTAAACCTTCTTAGGATTCTCTGTTCTTCCCCAAGACATCTCTGAGATGTGAAGAAGACCATCTACACCGCCTAAGTCAATGAATGCACCGAAATCTGTAACATTCTTAACTGTTCCTTCGATTGTATCGCCTTCCTTAATCTTAGAAAGAACTGCCTCTGCTGCTGCCTTCTTAGCTGCAACAATAAGCTGCTTGCAATCACCGATAATCTTTCTGTTCTTAGGATCATATTCAGTGATGACAAATGTAACTTCCTTACCGTTATATACAGATAAATCCTTAACAAATGTATCTGAAATAAGGCTTGCAGGAATAAACACTCTTGCTTCATCAACGATAACCTCAAGACCACCCTTGATGTTCTTAGCTACACCTGTAATTGGCTCCTGATTATTAAATGCATCTTCAAGTTTCTTATTGCCATTATCTGCAACAAGCTTTCTATATGTAAGAGCAACCTGTCCCTCACCATCGTTTGATTTAAGAACCTTAGCCTTCATCTCATCTCCAACTGAGACTACAGTAGTAAGATCCACATCAGGAGCTGATGTATACTCTGAACGAGTAATGATTCCATCAGATTTGCCACCTATATTAAGTACAATTCTATCTGGCTTAACTGCAATAACTCTTCCGTCTACCACCTCTCCTGTACGGATTTCCTTCCATTCTTCGTTATCTAACATCTGTGCAAAGCTTTCTTCTGACATTAGTATAAACCTCCTCAATGATATTGTTTGGGGTTGATGCCCCGGCTGTAATACCTATGCAGTCTGATGATTTGAGCTTATCAAGCTCAAGGCCGCTAAGAGTCTGAATGTAAAAGGTTTCCTGACATTCCGTCTTGCAAATTTCATACAGTTTACGAGTGTTTGAACTACTGCTGTCCCCTATAACAATCATAGCATCAGCTCTTCGAGCAATCCGTCTTGCCTCATTCTGACGCTCCTCAGTTGCATTACATATCGTATTACTAATGCAAATATTGTACTCTTTTTTCTTTATAATTTCAACTAAATCTTGAAATTTCTTGTAATTAAATGTCGTCTGGGATACCACACGCACATTTTTACTCTTGTCAAGTTTCAACTTTTCAGCTTTTTCAACTGTATCAACAACATGTACAGGTGTCTCTGACCACCCCATAATGCCTTCAACTTCAGGATGCTTCTCATTGCCAATAATTACGATCTGGTCACCTTCAGCACTTGCATCCTTTACAATCTTGTGAATCTTTAATACAAACGGACATGTTGCATCCACAATCTTTGCCCCGCTGTTCTTTATTGATTCATATACTGCCTTTGATACTCCATGTGATCTGATTATAACAGTTGACTCTTCAGGTTCTGGAATCTCAGATATATCATTAACAGCCTTAACACCCTTGCTCTCAAGTTCGTTAACAACCTCAGTATTATGAATTATCGGACCATATGTATATACGTTTTTATTGCCTGTCTCAGCATACACAGTATCCATTGCCCTCTGAACACCAAAACAAAAGCCTGCTGACTTTGCAAGTATTACTTCTTTCAATTATCTGCCCGCCTTCTTATCATCTATTATCTTACTTAAAGCAGCTACAACCTGTTCTATATTCATATCTGATGTATCAACAAGCTCAGCATCATCTGCCTGTTTTAAAGGAGATATTGCTCTGTGCATATCTTCATAGTCTCTTTTTTCAATATCTTCCTTGATTGCATCAAAACTACAGTTTTCACCTTTTTCCTTAAGTTCATCATATCTTCTCTTAGCTCTCGCATCAGAACTTGCAGTAAGATATATCTTTGCAAATGCATCCGGGAGTACTGTTGTTCCTATATCTCTTCCATCCATGATAACATCTGTTTTCTTTGCAAGTCCTCTCTGAAGTGCAACCAGCTTAGTCCTTACTGCTGCATACTTAGATGTCTTTGATGCCATCTTTCCTGTTTCTTCTGTTCTTAAAAGTGATGTCACATTCTCACCATTAAGTATCACCTGCTGTACGCCGTCTTTGTACTCAATACTAATATCAATATTATCTACAGCACCATTAATTGCATTCTCATCATCTGGATTAATGTCGTTCTGTGAAAAATATACAGCCATTGCCCTGTACATTGCACCTGTATCAACATACACATATCCTAACTGCTTTGCTAAAAGCTTTGCTATTGTACTTTTTCCTGCTCCTGCAGGTCCATCAATTGCTATTGCACTCATTTTCTCTGCTCCTTTAAATAAATTATTGTATATGGCTTGCAGCAGCGTATGCTGTTGACCATGCTACCTGTAAATTAAATCCTCCGGTCACTGCATCAACATCTATAACCTCTCCTGCAAAATATATATTCTTAACAAGCTTTGATTCCATTGTCGAAGGATTAATCTCTTTAACATTAACCCCACCCTGTGTAATTATCGCTTCATTAAAACCTCTCGTAGAAGTTACTGTCATGTCAAAATTCTTAAGAAGCTTCACAAGTCTCTGTCTTTCTTCCCTTGTAACCTCATTAACCTTCTTTTCAGGCTTAATTCCGGACTGCATTACAATCACAGGAATAAGCTTCTTAGGAAGCAGCTCATCTAATGAATTCTTAAACGCCTTGTTCTGTTCCTTTGAGAAATCCCTTAATATTCTCTCATCAAGCTGTTCATCAGTAATTGCAGGCTTTAAGTCTATGCTTAATCTTACAGGTCTTTCCTTAACTATTCCCGTAATAACGCTGCTTGCGCTTAATATTACAGGACCGCTCACACCAAAATGTGTAAAAAGCATTTCTCCAAAATCAGTAAATACTTTTTTATCTCCATCGTAAAATGTAACCTCTATATTCTTAAGGCTTAGTCCCATAAGAAGTTCTTCCCACTCTTCTCTTACATTAAGAGGTACAAGTGCCGGAAGTATTGGTGTAACGCTGTGTCCAATACTTTTTGCAAATCTGTAACCATCCCCTGTAGAGCCTGTGGATGAATATGAATTACCGCCTGTTGCAATAACGCACGCATCACCTTTAATCTCCTTCTGTCCTGATGCATCTTTTACAACAACACCTGCAAATTCGCCTTTTCCCTCATTCACAGCTACAACCTGTGTATTAAGAAGCACATTTACACCAAGTTTTTTCATCTGCCTTGAAAGCGCACCTATAACATCAGACGAGTGGTCAGACTCCGGGAATACCCTGTTACCTCGCTCAATCTTGAATTTAAGTCCCAGCTCATCAAAAAATCCCATACAGTCATAGTTAGAAAATCCTCTTAAACTGCTGTACATGAACTTTTTATTGGTAACTATGCTGTTAAATATATCTTCTTCATCCCCGGCATTGGTAAAATTACATCTGCCTTTTCCTGTAATAAAAAGCTTCTTTCCAAGCTTTTCATTCTTTTCAATAAGTGTAACCTTATTATTGTTTCTGGCAGCAGTTATCGCAGCCATCATTCCTGCTGCACCACCGCCAATTATTATAACATTGCTCATTATCACTCTCTCTTACTTTTCTTCATCAATAGCTGCATTATCCATGCATTTTTTCAATTCATTAACAACATTCTCATCTAACATATTAATCTCGTCATTGCCTGAATACTCAAAATTATCAACAAATGTATTAATTTTCTCAATATTTTCTACTACCTGTTCACTATTCTTAAGACATATTGATACTATTAAAGCATTAATAAGGCTCATTGGTGCAACAAGTGAATCAACTATTGATGCCATATCACTTCTTGCAAACAGGTTACATGATGAATACATATTCATTGGTGAGTGTACTGAATCTGTTATTGATATAACTCTTGCCTGTCTGTTATTAGCAAATTCCATTGCTTTAAGCGTTCTCATTGAATATCTGGGAAAGCTGATACCTATTGCAACATCGCCTTCACCTATGTACATCATCTGTTCAAACAATTCGTTAGTATTGCCAGTCTTTACTACCTGTACATTTTTCTTGACCATCCTAAGATAATACCCAAAGAATTCTGCGAGTGATTCGCACGACCTTGCTCCAATTATATACACGCTTTCTGCAGCCATTATATCCTCAACAGCCATATCAAAAGATGTTGTATCAAATGACTTTAATGTATGCTCTATCTTTCTTGCATCCATTGACATAACATTATTCACAACCATATTGGTTGTCATATGTGAATTAAGCACATCAATTCTGTCGAACGAGTGAATTTTTTCTTGCAAAATGTCTTCTAACGCTTTCTGGAACTCCGGATACCCGGAAAATCCCAATGCAGCCGGAAATCTCACCGCCGTAGACTCACTTACTCCAACAACTTCTCCCAGCTTTGCCGCAGTAAGGAATGCACATTTTTCATAATTAGCCAGAATATACTCTGCTATTCTTTTATGTCCCTTGCTAAGTCCTGACATTCTCACTCTTATGAGACTTAATACATCTGTATGTTGTTCTAAATCATTCATTATCTATAAAAAGCTCTTCAAAATATGGCAGTTCTTTTACCCAGTCACAGAAGGTATGCCACTCTGCAAGCTTATGACCCTTTCTAGAATAATATATTCCAACAAGATTCTCGTAATTGAGAGTACATGTTCTCATCTGGTTATAACTTTCAGGGAGAAGCTGTATCATACTGTACCATAATGCTTTGTCCTTAGTCTCTACAAACTGTGTTCTGATTTCTTCCAGAAAATCAATATTCTTCTGCATCATTTCAAGTGTGGCATCAGTCATATGGTCTGTACTGAAATCAGACATCTCAAAAGGCTTGCTGTGAATCTTGTGCATTGTACTTGTTGAATTGGCAACTGTACCAACCTTATATGTATCGTATTCCTTCCACCAGTATAGTGGTGCTGTTATATCAACCGTAACAAATATCTGTCTTATGAACTTTCTGTGGTCTGAGCCTGCCTTACATAATCTCTTGGCAAGGTCAAGATCATTAGGACCAAAAACAAATTTTCCTTCCTCATCAAAGTAACTGTCCATTCTTGCCCAGCTGTTCAATGGATTTCTTGCACCTCTGATGGCATTATTCATATTCATGACTTCAAATCGTTCTAACTTAATCACAATCGTGCTCCTTTAGTTTAATTATACTTTTAATTTTACATGTAAAATGCATTTATATCAAGGGGAACATTCTGGATTGCATGGCTTCCTGCCATGCCTTTTTTGCAGGTCAAGTCTCTACGCAGCTTCGCTGCAAAAAAAGACCGCCACATACGCTTTTGCGCACATGACGGTCTGTTATTATTAATTATTAAACTGGATAAGCCTTATTAGCTGTATCTGCCTTTGCAGGATCAACCTTTGTCTGCTGAGCTTCTCTATACTTGAAGAACTCTGTAGCAACCTGTGGGAATAATGCATATGAAAGCACATCCTCATCCTGCTGCTTGTACTGCTGTACAATTGGATCATTCTTGAATTTCTCAAGCTGTGGTTCAATCAAGTCAGCTGGACGGCATGTGATAGGCTTTGTATCACCGATAGCCTTCTTCTGAACTTCTGGATTGAATGGCTTGATTGTCTGACCAAATTCACCAGCAAGAACCTTCTTAGATTCCTTAGTAATCATCTTGTATCTCTCACCCTGTAATACATTAAGAACAGCCTGAGTACCAACAATCTGTGATGAAGGAGTAACAAGAGGTGGTTCACCATAGTCCTTACGAACTCTTGGGATTTCCTCTAATACATCTCTGTACTTATCCTCTGCACCAGCTTCCTTAAGCTGTGATACAAGGTTAGAAAGCATTCCACCTGGAACCTGATAAAGTAATGTCTTGATATTAACACCAAGAACCTTAGTATTCATAAGTCCGCTCTTTAATGCTTCCTCACGCATTGGCTGGAAGTAATCAGCTATCTCTGCAAGAAGATTCTGGTCAAGTCCTGTATCGTACTGTGTACCCTTAAATGTCTCTACCATAACCTCTGTAGCTGGCTGTGATGTTCCCATTGAGAATGGTGACATAGCTGTATCAATAATATCAGCACCTGCTTCTACTGCTTTTAAGTATGTCATTGAAGCTACACCGGATGTATAATGTGTATGCATCTGAATAGGAAGAGATGAACCATCCTTTAATGCCTGTACAAGCTCTGTAGCCTTGTATGGAAGCAAAAGTCCAGCCATATCCTTGATACAGATAGAATCTGCACCCATATCTTCAATTCTCTTAGCTGTCTCTTTCCAGTAATCAAGTGTATAAGCATCACCTAATGTATAAGAAAGAGCAATCTGAGCATGTCCTTTTTCCTTCTTGGCAGCCTTAACAGCTGTCTCTAAGTTTCTTAAATCATTAAAGCAGTCGAAAATACGGATAATATCAATACCGTTAGCAATTGACTTCTGAACAAAGTACTCAACTACATCATCTGCGTAATGATTGTAACCTAATATATTCTGTCCTCTGAAAAGCATCTGAAGCTTAGTATTCTTGAATCCATCTCTAAGCTTACGAAGTCTTTCCCATGGATCTTCCTTAAGGAATCTGAGTGAAGCATCAAATGTAGCTCCTCCCCAGCACTCTACTGAATGATAACCAACCTTATCCATCTTATCTACGATAGGAAGCATCTGCTCTGTTGTCATTCTTGTAGCTATAAGAGACTGATGTGCATCACGCAATACTGTCTCAGTAATCTTTAAAGGTTTTTTAACCTGTTCTGCCATAATATCCTCCTTTTACATAACGCCAAACATGGCCATAAATGTACCGGCTGCAACCGCTGTACCAATAACACCGGCAACGTTAGGTCCCATAGCATGCATCAGAAGGAAGTTAGAAGGATCTGCCTCAGAACCAACCTTCTGCGAAACTCTGGCTGCCATAGGAACCGCAGATACACCTGCTGAACCAATAAGCGGATTAACCTTACCATGTGTAACAAGACACATAATCTTACCAAATAACACACCTGCTGCAGTACCAAATGCGAATGCAATAAGTCCTAATGCAACAATCTTTAATGTATCAAGGTTAAGAAATGCTTCTGCACTTGTTGTAGCACCAACTGATGTTCCAAGGATAATAACAACTATGTACATAAGTGCATTAGAAGCTGTCTCTGCAAGCTGCTTAACAACTCCACTTTCCTTGAAAAGGTTACCTAACATGAGCATACCAACAAGTGGTGCTGTTGTAGGAAGAATAAGTACTACTACTACAGTAACTACTATAGGGAAAAGAATCTTCTCAAGCTTAGAAACAGGTCTTAACTGTTCCATCTTAACTTCTCTTTCCTTCTTAGTTGTTAAAAGCTTCATAATTGGTGGCTGGATAATAGGAACCAGTGACATATATGAATATGCTGCTACTGCAATAGGTCCCATATATTTAGTCTGACCAAGCTTACCTGCAAGGAATATTGAAGTAGGACCATCTGCACCACCAATAATTGATATAGCTGCTGCTGCCTTATCTGGGAATCCCATAAGAATAGCCATAAGATATGCTGCAAAGATACCAAACTGTGCTGCTGCACCAAGCAGGAAACTTGCCGGGTTAGCAATCAATGGACCAAAATCAGTCATGGCACCAACACCTAAGAAAATAAGTGATGGTAAAATACTCCATTCATCAAGTAAATAGAAATAATGTAACAAACCACCTACACCGTTACTTGAATCCTCTATTGCTAACATAATGTCAGGATAAAGGTTTACAAGAAGCATACCAAAAGAAATAGGTACTAAGAGCAGAGGTTCATATCCTTTTTTAATTGCAAGATAAAGGAAAACAAACGCAACCAGAACCATAAGGTAATTACCCCATGTAAGTCCGAAGAATGCACTCTGGTGAACGAGGTTTCCTAAAGTTGTTATAATATAACTCATCTTATACCTCCGTAAGTCACTTTATATCAGTATCATAATTAATTTAATGAAACTAATACCTTACCTGACTCTACAGAATCACCAGCTGCACACTCAACAGTTGCAATTGTGCCATCCTGAGGAGCACAGATTTCATTCTCCATCTTCATAGCTTCAAGGACAACCAATACATCGCCCTTCTTTACAGCAGCACCTGCTGTTGCATTAACCTTAAGAATCTTTCCTGGCATTGGAGCGTTAACTTTAACTGCTCCCTGAGCACCTGCTGGTGCTGCTGCCTTAGGTGCAGCCTTTGGAGCTGCTTTAGGAGCGGCTGCCTTAGCTGCTGGAGCTGCACTGCCTGTTCCTTCTTCTACAGTAACATCATATACGTTACCATTAACTGTAATTGTATAGTTCTTCATGATTATTTCCTCCTATTATTAACCTTTCTAATTGAGCGGACAACAAGACCATCCGTAGATGTTCCTTCTGATGCTGCAATTGCTGCAGTAATAACTGCAATAAGTTCAAGATCGTCCTCAACATTTTCTTCTTCATTAGAAACAATCTGTGCTATAGCATTATCAACACCAACAGAAGCTGTGTCTTCTTTCTGTTCTTTCTTTCTGTTCTCATATACGCTTATATACTTGAACAGAGAAATAATGAATGAAATGAATATAAGAACTACAAATACAGTTCCCATACCAATAAGTGTATTCATTCCGGCCTTACCCATCTTCTCACCTGTTGTGTATGATGGATTAATAGCTCCACTTTCAAGTGTGTAATCTGTATTGATTACGAATTCGAATGTACATACTCTCTTTTCGAATTTAAGTTTAACTGAAATAGTACATAATTCACTTGTTTCATCACTGACCTTTACATTAATGTTGTTAACATCAACAGACTCTTTGAGTTCACCAAGTTCATCTTTAGTGCTGTTCCAGCTATTGTATAATCCTATTGTTTTAACATTCATTCCCTGCTGGTTAACAATATACATCTTACTGTTAACATCATTAAGGGTTCTTCCTGCTTCTGCATCTGCAATAAGAGCATCTGTTCCTGCTTCACCCTGATTGCTGTCAAGGTAAAGAATCATATCCTTTGCCCAGTCCTTGAGGTAATTCTCAACATAAGCAACCTCGTTATCTTTAATGGATTCTTTAGCTGTATTAGTATCAATCTGTGCATTACCACAGGCTGTCATACTGAATACGCAGGCTAACATGCAGAATAACAATAAGAATCTTTTCAAATTAGTCTTCTTCATATTGTCACCTCTTAATTAAACTGTTCCATGCTTCTTATCAGGACGAACCTCTCTCTTTGAAAATAACATTTCAAATGCAGCGGCTACATACTGTCTTGTATTCTCCGGGTCAATAACAGCATCAACATATCCTCTTGCTGCTGCTGACTCAACACTTGACTGTAACTTAGCATATTCAGCTGCTTTCTCTGAAACAGTTGCTGCCACATCAGAAGCGGCTGCTATCTCATCAGCATACATAATCTTTGCTGCAAGCTGTGAATCCATCATTCCGATAGAAGCTGTTGGCCATGCGTAGACAAGGTCTGCACCTAAAGACTTAGAATTCATAGAAACATATGCGCTTCCATAAGCCTCACCTGTAATAACATTAACCTTAGGTACATCTGCGTTAGCAAATGCATATGTAAGCTTGGCACTTGCAATTGCAATTCCCTTCTCAGCTGCCACTGTAGCTTCGAATCCCTTAACATTAGTAAGTGTAAGTACAGGAATTTCAAATGCATTACAGAAATTAACAAAATTCTCTGCCTTGTAAGCACCCTTAACTGTAAGAACCGGTTCAAACTTCTCTGCTACTTCACCCTCTTCATCATAAAGAGCTGTTCTGTTAGCTACAGCACCAATAGTAATTCCATCTACCTGGATAAATCCTGTAACCATCTCTTTAGCATATGAAGCCTTAACTTCAACAAATACATTATCATCAGCAATATCTGAAAGAGCTAATGCAGGATCAGCAATCTCTGCTGCCATATCCGGGCATGCTCTGTTAAGATCATCTGTTGTTGCAGAAACTGCAGCATCCTCTTCGTTGTTAGCAGGAAGCATAGAAACTAACTGTCTTACACCATTAGCAATAGTCTCCTCATCTCCTGTAAAATCAACAACTCCTGCTTCTGCCTGGAACTTAGCTGACGCTGTGTCAAGCTTTGATTCATTATTGCCATCTAATGCATTAGGGCTGTTAACAAAAAGCTTAGCCTTGCTATCTTCCATAAATGTAAAATCAGATAATGAAGAAAGAATTGCAAGTCCTCCGCCACAGTTACCGTAAACTGCTGTAATCTGTGGAATAACACCTGATGCAATAGACATCTTCTTATAAATTGTACCAAATCCTTCAAGAGCATCTGTAGCTTCCTGAAGTCTTAAACCTGCGCAGTCAATAAGACCTATCACAGGAGCTCCCATCTTCATAGCATAATCATAAAGTGCTGAAATCTTCTTAGCATGCATCTCACCGATAGAACCATTAAGAACAGTTGCATCCTGGCTGTATACATACACAAGATTACCATTAATAACTCCGTATCCTGTAATAACACCATCGGATGGAGCCTTCTTTTCCTGAATGTTAAAATCTGTAGATCTGGCAGTCACACCAGCACCGATTTCAACAAAGCTGCTATCATCAAGTATTGCTTCAATCCTTGATAATGCCTGTGTTGTATTACTCATTACGAGACCTCCCTTGTTTTTTACGTTGCTATTGCGCAACTCTTTGTTAATTTTATTACAATCTGCCAATAATTACAAGTATTTTTAGTCCTTTGTTTCAAATACAATCACAAGTCCTTTTTTTATATTTATAACAGCCTCATTTTCTTTAATTTCATTACTCTGGCATATGCTTAAACCCTGATGAAGCACATAATTATCAAGTGTATACTTAAATCCGCTAAGACTTATAACTGCCTCTTCTGACAATGGAACTATTGAAACATACTCACCATACTGCCCGTCTTTAGCCAGTTTTACCTCTCCCATATTGTCATTCACAAGATATACTTTATTATGCTTATCATATATAAAACATGGAACATCACAGTCAAGTGCTGCCTTCATATTGCATATATTTGTAAATGTATGATCCATCCTTGTTCCTGTTGCCCCAAGTATATAAATGTCTGAAGCTCCGGCTTTCAGCGCATTTATTATAGCAATGTGTGTATCCGTATAATCCTTTTCCCTTGGATAAGTCTTAATATCTGTGCTCTTATACTTGTCAAGAAGACCATCTTCCACTGAATCATAATCGCCAAGAATCATATCCGGCACCAGTCCAAGTTCATCAATATACTTAAGCCCACTGTCTGCCGCAATTATATATTCTGCATTAATTGTCTTAATAAACTCCTTTACCCAGCAGATGTCAAGGCTTCCTCCTGTTACTATAAGTGTTTTCATATCATTCTCCTTGCTTTAATATACCACTACTGCCTGTTTATACTGTTCGGCCCATCTCTGATAAAAAGTGTGCATATCATACTCCATTATCTTTCCGTAATATGGATCTGCAATATACACCTTTCTTTTATCTAAGTTCATCCCTGCAAGAACTATACAATGTTCCTGACCGTTATATTTCACCAGTACATTATCAGCATTGTACCATTTTACCGAACCGATTGTACTGGGCTTCATTGCCACGGTTGCCCATATTATGACAGGATTCCCATCATTAACATATTTCAGAATTTCAGAAAATTTACACTCTGAAATATTAACCGCCTGTGCACCTGCATTACGCGCACACTCTGTTATTGCCTGTGCATAACACCCAAGCCCATTCTTACTTCTTGGATTACCTATAAACGATTTAAACGGATTTCCTGTACCTGTATCACTCTTATCCAGATATTCATCGCATAATTTAAACCTGTCGACATCATATCCTTCATATTTCAAAGCCATTTCCAAAGCCGTCACTTCGCATCCTGTCGGCAGATCCGGAAACTGGTCAACAAGTGTAATACCTTCTATATAACTGCTTTCAGCTTCTTGTAGTGCAAGAAGATACTCATTCTCATCATATTCAACATTTGTAGATGATGCTATCCAGTCCGTATCATCCGGTTTTCTATCTGGAAAATAATAATCTATTCCTTTCTCCTCAACTCTTACCCTTCTGGCAACAGGTGCATCAATCTGTGCATCCTCAACAACCACCTGCACTTTACTTTCATTCTCACTGCTGTCCGCTCCCGGTACATAGCACGCAGCAGCCATAAATGCAATCAGTACCGCTAAAATAATCAAATGTATCTTACGCATAATATTTCTTCACCTAAATATAATATTATAAAATTATATATCATTATTGCATTTTTTTCCATATACTCCCCTGTTGTTCTTTCTTTTTTCACAATTATAACTTATAATACAGGAACTGATAATATATAACATAACAAGGAGGAATATCATGCCTGAGAACACAGACAATATTGTTGAGGAAACACAGACAATATTGTTGAGGAAACACCTGAAGATAATTCTCTTCTTACTGGTGGTAACCTGTATGAAAAC
>QRVH01000090.1 GCA_003458705.1 Eubacterium sp. AF22-9
ATAAACACTCATCAAATCACAACATTTTTCCATAAAAATATTGTGATTTATCCGCGATACCTTTATCATATTAAATATGAAGTTATATTGGAGGTTCATTTATGAATGGGGTCACAACATTTTTCCATAAAAATATTGTGATTTATCCGCGATACCTTTATCATATTAAATATGAAGTTATATTGGAGGTTCATTTATGAATGGGGTAAATGGTTATGATAATTTTGATGGACCAACATCGGCATATGTTAAAAGAAACCGGAAAACCAGTTTTGCATATAAGTTTAAGAAAATGCTTTATGAAAGAAAAAAAGCTGAGGTAGAAAAAAGCATTTCTTTTGACGATAATCATGCAATTGAGGAAGTATGTCAATATGTTCAGGAACAATGGGGATTTAAGGAAGCTGACAGAAATTCTGCTGAGTATAAATTTATGTATAAGCAGATAAAACATGACATAAATAGTGATATTAACCTGTTTCTGTATGTGCGTGAGGATAATGACGCGCATATGGATATTGAGATAGAAACTACCACTGGTTATATTACAGGCGGCGTGACCGGAAAGAAGTCTTCAATTAAAGAATTCAACAAAATTCTGCGTGATGTATTCATATATTATGGTGTCATGCAGGACGACATAATCGAGAAAACCAAAAGATACAAGAATCTTGTGAGTATTCTGATGCAGGAAGCTTAAAAGGAATACAGTTTTTCTAACAAATAAAAACGGAGTTATATATATGGACACTATACATTCAGACATTTTCCCAGATGGAACTCCTGTTGATGGCTGGTTTCACAATAACAGCATTCCAAAACTTACTGAACTGGGAAAACAATATATTATTACAGATTATGATATACATGATGACGGCAGAATATACACTGATAATTTCCAGAAGCTGATAGACCTTGTATACAATGCTGGTGGCGGTGTAATTGTTATTCCGCACGGTACATACATGACTGGAGCTTTATTTTTCAGGCAGGGAGTGAATCTATATATTGAAGACGGTGCAACACTTATGGGAAGTGACGACATCAGCGATTATCCGGTCTGTGAAACAAGAATAGAAGGTGAAACCTGTCAGTATTTTACTGCACTTATCAACGCTTCTGGAATTGATGGCTTTACATTGTGCGGTAATGGAACGATAGACGGTAACGGCTTACGAAGCTGGAAAGCCTTCTGGCAGCGAAGAACATGGAATTCCGACTGCACCAACAAAGACGAACAGCGGGCAAGGCTTATCTATATGGCTGGTTGCACCAATGTTACTGTTGCCGGATTGCACATTTGTAATTCGCAGTTCTGGACTAATCACCTTTACAAATGTTCTCATGTACGTTACCTTAACTGCCGCATTACAAGTCCATCTGCACCTGTCAAAGCGCCTAGCACTGACGCAATAGACATTGATGCCTGCACTGATATTCTTATTAAAGGCTGCACAATTAATGTAAATGATGACGCAGTTGCTTTAAAAGGCGGCAAAGGACCATTTGCTGACAGTGACCCAGACAATGGTGCTAATGAACGCATAATTATTGAGGACTGCACATTTGAATTCTGCCATGGATGCCTTACATGCGGCTCAGAATCCATACACAATAAGAATATAATAATGCGTCACATCAAGGTCAACTCAGGTTACAATCTGCTCTGGCTGAAAATGCGTCCTGACACGCCACAGCATTATGAATACATCACTATAGAATATGTTCAGGGAAAGATATTTAATTTCATCAACATTAATCCGTGGACACAGTTTTTCGACCTTAAGGGAAAAACTGATATTCCCCCATCTTCAACAGAACACATTATAATAAGAAAGAGTACCTGCACCTGTAATGTTTTCCGCAACATAAAAGAAGCACCTGAACAATACACTCTCGCAGATATTCAGATTGACGACAACATAATAGAAGAAATCGGAACACCTTCCGATAAGACAAAACATACCGGAGCAGAATAACTGCCCCGGTATATTTTATTATGTATAGCTTATTATATTTACCAATTAAGCTGCTGTCTTCTCAGAGTTCTTCTCGCTCTTTGCATAGCTCTTTACTGAGTTAACTACGATGATTACACCAAGTACAATAAGGAGTATAGCAATTATAAGCTGAAGTCCGTTAGCGATGAATACGCTTCCCCAAGATGTCTGTCCAGCAGGAATTGTAACAGAAGCTGCTAACTTAATAGCCTTAACCATTGCAATTGTTCTCTGTACAAGTGCTGTAAATGTTACACAAAGCATGATGATAAGAGGAGGGAAAAGCATTTTGTTGCTTCGTCCTGTAACCTTTAAGAATACGCAGAGTGTAAGAATTACAAGAGCACTTAATAACTGGTTAGCTGAACCGAATAATGGCCAGATATTTGCATATCCAATCTTAGTAAGGATGAATCCACATACCAATGTTACAACTGTTGAGAAGTATGTATTACAGAATAACTTTCTCCATCCTTCTGCATGTTCCATATCATCTACGCTGAAGAGTTCCTGGAAACTCATACGACCGATACGGGCAACTGCATCAAGTGATGTAAGAGCAAGAGCAGATACACACATTGTCATGAATACTGTTGCAAAATGTACTGGAACACCAAACATTTCAAAGAATCCTGCTACACCACTGCTGAAGATTGCGAATGGTGTCTTAGCTGGAAGTGCTCCGTTAGTAGCAGCTGCACCAGCAACACAAAGGGCAAGTACTGCAAGTAAACTCTCAAGTACCATTGCGCCGTAACCAACCTTAAGCATATCCTTCTCGTTATTAACTGTCTTAGAAGATGTACCAGAAGATACAAGGCTGTGGAAACCAGAAACAGCACCACATGCAACAGTTACGAAAAGAATTGGGAACATTGTTCCAAGCTTTGCATTATTGAATCCTGTATATACAGGAAGATTCATTGAAGGATGTGCAACTACAAGACCAACTGCTGCACCTACAATCATGCAGATGAACATGAATGTTGTCATATAGTCACGAGGCTGCTTCATTAACCACATTGGCATAACTGCAGCGAAGAAGATATATACAAATGTGATATAACTCCATACATCTTTGTTGAACTCAAGTGGGAAAAACATACCAACAGCAAATGCTGCGATAATAAACACAATACCAAGCACTGCTTCTTTCCAGCCTGAAAGCTTTAAATTCTTCTGGATAAGGCCAAATACAACGGCAAACACCATGAACATGATAGATACCATACCGGCTGAACCATTTGTCTTAGCAACTGCTGATAAAACAGTAGCACCATCAGCATTTACTGTATAAGCATTAAATGTACCTGCAACCATATCTGCAAATGCTGCGATAACGATAAGTGTAAATAACCAGCAGAAAAGTAAGAAAATCTTACGGCCAAACTTACCGATGTACTTCTCAATGATCATACCCATTGACTTACCTTCATTCTTAACTGAGGCATAAAGTGCACCAAAGTCTGTAACTGCTCCGAAGAATACACCACCGATGAGAATCCAGAGTAAAACTGGTAACCATCCAACGCTGCTGCCTGAATAGCACCTGTTACAGGACCTGCTCCTGCAATTGATGAGAACTGATGACTGAAAACTGTCCAACCATTAGTTGGAACGAAATCTTTACCGTCGTTATATTTAACGGCTGGTGTCTCTGCCTTAGGGTCGATACCCCATTTCTTTGCTAACCAACGACCATAAACCATGTATGCACCAAAAAGTACAACTGCCGCGATAAGCACGATTACTAATGTGTTCATAATGTCTCTCTCCTATAAAAATATATTTCACCAGTCAAACGCAGTGGAAGCGGTGCTCCTCGGATGTTCCAACATGAATTTGATTGTATGCAGGCATACATCAAATTCCCGTTGTTCCATCCTCATCGCTACTCGCACAAAAAAACCTTCGTCGATGCACTAATCCATTACTGGATTATGTGCAAAGACGAAGGTATATTATTTCTACTTCCGCGTTACCACTTTGCTTGCCGGATACTCCGACCACTCTACTGCCACTCGGTATATTCATATCTTATGGCATGCCCTTTTAACGATGGGTACCGGTTCCAACTACTAGACATCTGCCTGTCTTTCACCAGAACTGCTTGCAGGTGAGGGCTTAATCATTCCTTGCTGCCGTCTCTCATCAACTGACGGCTTTCTGTGAGCGGTGATATGAAGAAGTCATTTCCTGTTCTTCGCATTTGACTGTTGATTTGTACATTAAAATATTCCTTTGCGGATAATTTGTCAATAAGAAAATTAAATATTTCTTAAGAATTCTTAAATTTCTTAATAAAATTAATATCTTTCACGCTGTTTATGTTTACATATAGCCAGATTGCTTTAATATTATTAAGCAAATCCACCCTTTTGATTATTTACATGAATATTATTATGCTTTGATAGGTTGATTTTCATTCTAGCATTATAGTCATATCTATTTTCTACCTATAAGATGTTTCAAAATGCGACTACCTATAGGTATCACATTCTCCCTATATTTTCCCCCATATTTAAGATATTCT
>QRVH01000091.1 GCA_003458705.1 Eubacterium sp. AF22-9
ATTTATCGCTATCGGCATATGGTCTTTAAAATATTCCAACAAAATCAAAGCCTATCGGCATATGGTCTTTAAAATATTCCAACAAAATCAAAGCCAAGGCTGAAAAAGAAGACCAGACAGCAAAAGATGTTTTTAGCTGGCTTGATGACAATGTAACAAAAGAAGATATTGAAGGTTCATATTCAGAAGACATTCAGGAAGAAATGAAATATTTTAACCGTACAGCTTATGTTAAAGAACAGTTAACTGCACAGTTTACAGAGTTTTCTGATGAAGAAGCTGAGAATTTTTCTGAACAGTTCGTTGAGAAAATGTTTAATTAATCCTTATAACAACAAAAACCCGCTGTGTGATTAACAGCGGGTTTTATTATACTCTGATTAGTTGTTAGAAAGGAATTCATCAATTCCCTTAGCTCCAGCCTTTCCTGCTCCCATGGCAAGAATAACTGTAGCTGCACCTGTAACAGCATCTCCTCCGGCATATACACCTTCCTTAGATGTCTTACCGGTTTCTTCCTCTGCTACGATACATTTTCTCTTGTTAATGTCAAGTCCCTTAGTTGTTGAAGAGATAAGTGGATTAGGTGAAGTACCAAGTGACATGATAACTGCATCTAATTCCATAACGAACTCTGAGCCAGGAATCTCTACAGGCTTTCTTCTTCCTGAAGCATCAGGCTCACCAAGTTCCATCTTAATGCACTTCATTCCTGTAACATTACCCTTGTCATCTGTAAGAATCTCTGTTGGGTTAGTAAGAAGGTCAAATATAATTCCTTCTTCCTTAGCGTGATGTACTTCCTCAGCTCTTGCTGGAAGCTCCTCCTCACTTCTTCTATATACAATATGAGTCTCTGCTCCAAGTCTTAACGCTGTTCTTGCAGCATCCATAGCAACATTACCACCTCCAACGATAGCAACCTTCTTAAATCTTGCTATTGGAGTATCATACTCATCCTTGAAAGCTTTCATAAGATTGCTTCTTGTAAGGTACTCATTAGCTGAGAATACTTCGTTAGCGTTCTCACCTGGGATACCCATGAATCTTGGAAGACCTGCACCAGAACCGATAAATACTGCATCAAAGCCTTCTTCTTCAAGTAACTGGTCAATTGTCATTGACTTGCCAATAACAACATTAGTCTCAATCTTAACGCCTAACTTCTTAACATTCTCAACTTCATGTGCAACTACTGTTGACTTAGGGAGACGGAATTCAGGAATACCATATACTAATACACCACCGGCTTCATGTAAAGCCTCGAATATTGTTACTTCATATCCCATCTTTGCAAGGTCTCCGGCACATGTAAGTCCTGAAGGGCCTGAACCGATAACAGCAACTTTCTTGCCTTTCTTCTCTGTTGGCTTTTCTGGCTCAACATTATTCTCTCTTGCCCAGTCAGCTACGAATCTTTCAAGCTTACCAATTGATACTGATTCACCCTTAATTCCTCTGATACACTGACCTTCACACTGTGTCTCCTGTGGACATACACGGCCACATACAGCAGGAAGCGCACTTGACTTACCAATAATCTTATATGCTTCCTCAATATTTCCTTCTTTTACCTGATGAACAAATGCTGGAATATCAATTGATACAGGACAACCCTGAACGCATCTTGCATTCTTACAGTTAAGGCATCTTGTTGCCTCTTCCATAGCTTCTTCCTTGTTATATCCAAGACATACTTCATCAAAATTCTTATTTCTTACGTCAGGAGCCTGCTCTCTGACTGGCACTTTCTTCATTACGTCCATTTTGAAATCCTTCCTTTCTAATTACACTGTCCACAACCGCCGTGATGTGTATCACCTTCCTGAAGCTTAAGCATTGCTCTTCCTTCTTCAGTTCTGTACATAGCACTTCTCTTCATAGCCTGGTCAAAGTCTACAAGATGACCATCAAACTCTGGTCCGTCAACACATGCAAACTTAATCTCATCGCCAACCTTAAGACGGCATGCACCACACATACCGGTTCCATCAACCATAATTGGGTTCATGCTGACAATTGTAGGAATTCCAAGTTCCTTAGTAAGAAGACAGACGAATTTCATCATAATCATAGGTCCGATTGCTACACATAAATCATAATGCTTTCCTTCTGCAACAAGGTCTTTAAGTACATCTGTACCCATACCCTTTCTTACATAGCTTCCATCATCTGTTGTTATGTAAAGATTACCAGCTACTGCCTTCATCTCTTCTTCTAAGATTATAAGTTCCTTATTCTTAGCACCAACGATAACATCAACATCTACACCATGCTCATGCATCCATTTAACCTGTGGATATACAGGTGCTGTTCCAAGACCTCCTGCGATAAATACAATATTCATCTTCTTGAGTTCTTCAATATCCTTGCTTATAAGTTCTGATGGACATCCAAGAGGTCCAACAAAATCTTCAAATGCATCTCCTGCCTTAAGATGTGACATCTTCTCAGTAGATGCTCCAACTATCTGAACAACTATTGTTATAGTTCCTGCTTTTCTGTCATAATCACAAATAGTAAGTGGAATTCTTTCGCCCAAATCATCCATCTTTACAATAACGAACTGGCCAGGTTCACAGTGTTTAGCAACTCTAGGAGCTTCAACATCCATAAGGAAGATCTTCTCTGCCAACTTCTCAGCCTTAAGAATTTTATACATTACAATTCTCCTTTCAAAAAAGTAATATTATGAAGTGCATTACGCACTATCAACCTTTAGTATTCCTTAGCAGAATAACTGCCTTCCGAACCAGTAACAGTATACACCTTACCGCTTGATGTATCAACGCCATATAAACCGGCAGTTGATGTGTTACCATTCTTTATTACATCATATCTTATAATATACATTTCAATGTCATTAACCTTAGTCTTTGAAATATATACAAAATTAACGCTTGAACCGTCTGCTGCCACAGTGTCTGACTTAAGCACCTTCTTTGATACAAGAACACTCTTAAGCTGGCTTTCAGCCTGATTATATGTGTATGTGCTCTTCGCTGTTACGTTATAATTTCTTTTGACAACTGTACTGCTCTGTCCGTGTTCATTAATTATAACAAATGAAACAACAGTATTTCCATCAGGCATATCAAATTCTCCTGTATATTCAGTAGACGATGATGTAGGAATTGTTCCATCAGTTGTATAATATGCCTTGCATTTATCTGGTATATTGTTAATTGTAACTTTCTCTCCGCTTGAATATTTTCCTGACGCAGGACTCACATCAGGTGCAGATGGTACGCCATACTCTATAACATATTCTAATTCTGTTATATCACTTGAAACACCAATTGAATCTATTGCAACTGCCTTAATTCTGGTAGTGCCATTCTGTATCTCTATGGCTGATCCGTCATACAAAGTGCTCTTCTTGGTAGGCTCTGAACCATCCGTTGTATAATAAACAAATGCTCCTGTATCAAATGTGAATTTAAGTTCTATATTATCATCATAAGATCCAGCTTCTTTTGATGGAACAGGCTTATTGACAACATATGACTTAACAGCATCGCTGCATTCACCATCTTCATATTTTCTGATAAGTTTAGTTAAATTCTCACCATCTTCTTTCTTATAGTAAATCTGTGCTAATGACTTTACCGCATCTTCATAATTTTCATCGTAAGAAAGAATATCTTTTAAAATACTTATTGCCTCATCTTCATTTCCTGAGTTCTCATAACAATTGAAAAGAGTGTATTTAAGTTCAAGATTCTTTTTGCCTTTAGTATCTTTAGCAGCTTTATCCAGCATATCTGCCGCGTCTCCGTAATTTCCTTCTTCATAAAGCTTCATGCCCTGACTGTAATAATAATCATATGTCTGCTTTTTCTTTTTAGAAGACGAACTTACAACTATTGCTATAATTATAGCAATAATCACAACTGCACCAATTGATGCACCTATTATAATTTTTGTTTTCTTAGGCATTTTGTTCTTTTCCGGAGTACTATTATTTGTTTTATTTATCTTATTTTCTTTATTGTCTGAATCAGTTGTTTCCTCATCAGCTTCATCAAAATCGTCATCATCTAGCTTCATCAAAATCGTCATCATCTATCAGATCATCATCTGTTAAATCATCTGCTTCCAGCTGATTTCTTAAAAGTTCCTTTGTAATTATCGGAACAACCTGTGTCTTTCCATATTCTATATCATTAACTTTCTGACTTGTATTAACCGAATTATTCTGACTACCTACAAAGGCTTTTGCCACTGTAGTCTCTTCTTCTACCATTTGCTGTAACGATTTAGCAATCTCATCTTCAATACTTGTGTCTTTATTAAAATCGTCTGACATGCATAAACCTCCATATAAGTAACTAACATTTTTATATTAGCAAAACTAACATTTTTATATTAGCAA
>QRVH01000092.1 GCA_003458705.1 Eubacterium sp. AF22-9
ATCTTTCATTCTATGCGTTTGATAAAACATCAGAAGCAGTTTCTCTAGAGGCAGATATTGTACTTAAAGAGAAAGCTGGCTCTAATAATAATTATTTTGTAAGTTTTGGTGTTATAAAAGAGCTGAATACAGATACTAATAAATATGCTGCATTAACATCAGGTATAAGAAATAATAATGATGTTGTTATGCTGTATTCTAAGAAAGAAGACAATGTATTAGGAAAGAGTGGTAATACAGCGGTAACAGCAGCAAAGGAAGAAAGATTACATTTTAGTATCAAAAAAGCAGATGCTGGGTTTACATTATCAGTAACTAACACATCAGGTAATAGTAATCCTAAGACTATGAAGTATTCAGATATTATATATGGAAATTGGAGTAAGGATGATGAGGTACAATATGGTCTCATACTTGCTGGAGTACAGGCAACCATTACTAATATGATATATAAAGATGCAGATGGTAAGGTATTGTATGATCAGAATGTATATTATGACCCTATGGGTACAGCACCTTCAATCACAGCAGTTAATGCAAAAGCAGCAGCTGACAGAACTAAGATTGATATAACATGGACTGGAGACAAGGCAAAATATGATGGTAAATATGTTCTTGAAGTATTAAAGCCAGGTGAAACAGAATGGAAGGTTATATCAGATGAACTTACAGATAATTCATATGCATATAATGTATCTGCAGGAGAAGGTGGCAATTACAGATTCAGAGTGAGTGGTACACTTGGAGTATCGGAAGAGGCAAAGAAGAATAATGTAACAACACCAGTAGAATCTAATGCGGAATATATTGAACCAGCACTTGAAACTCCTGAATTAAGTGTAGAATATGTATCACCAGCAGATAAAGTAACTCTTAACTGGAATGCTGTTGATAAGGCTACTGCTTATGAAATATATAGAAGAAGTTCAGATGAATCACAAAGCACATTAATTGCGACAATTGAGGAGACATCATATGTAGATAAATCAGTGGTGGCAGAGACACCATATTATTACTATATCAAAGCAACAAGTGCTGATAATTGGAGTGTTAACAAAGATGAAGAGTGGACACTTCCGACTAGTGGTCATTCTGGTAATTATGATGAAGATGTTGCATTATATGTAGTTAACAGATCTTATAACACAGTATTTTCGGATTCAATTACAATTGAAGGTGTTGCGGGAGCACCAGGTACAGTAACAGCATATGTAAATGATGTAGAACAACAGACCGTTAAGATAGAAGCAGCTAATGACAGATTTGTATTTGACAATAACATTAAGCTGACAGCAGGTCGTAATGAGGTAAAGCTTGTTCTTGATTATGGCAATGGATTAAAGCTTGAAAAGAATTTAAATTATGTACTTCTTTCAAATTATGATTATGTTGTAGATATGAATTATGATAAAAAGAGTGGTACAGTGTCAGAAGAATATGGAGTACCTACATATACAAAGGTGCAGGATGCTATAGATGCTGTAGGTTCAACTAATGATAGTACTAAGATTATATTTGTAAGAAATGGTGAATATAATGAGCAGATATCTGTTAAGAATCCTAATATTTCTTTAATAGGCGAAGATAGCCAGAAGACACATATTTTCTTTGCAGTTAATGAAGGAAATAAAACGACTGTTTCAGAAACAAAATCAAGATATGCATTTACAGTTAGTAAGGAAGCAAGTAACTTTACAGCAGAGCATTTACAGTTAGTAAGGAAGCAAGTAACTTTACAGCAGAGAATTTATGTATTGAGAATTCATGGAAATATCTTGGAGATGGAACAATCTCTAATGAATCTGCAGAAGCATTTTATACAGAAGCTAATGGAACAATGCTTGTAGGTGTAAGATTTATTAGTAATCAGGATACAATACAGTTTAAGAATAATGATAAAGTATATTTCTTAAGATGTTATGTGTTAGGTAATGTTGATTTCATCTGGGGACAGAATACAAAAGCAGTGTTTGAAGATTCTGATATTGTATTCAGATATGCACAGAAGAAAAATTCAGGATATATTACTGCCTTTAATACATCTACTATTGTATTTAATAACTGCAGATTTACATCTGAGACATCATGTGGTGGTTCAAAATATTATTTGGGTAGACCATATAATAATAAGGATGTAGAGATAGCATTTGTTAATTGCTATATGGGTGGTGCAATAAAGCATTTGTTAATTGCTATATGGGTGGTGCAATAAATTCAGAAATTGGTTCAACTGATTGGAGCCAGAAAGAAATTTCAACAAATGAAGAAGTATATAAGGTTGCTAAGTATCTTGAATGTGGTACATATGGACAGAAATATGCTGTTAATATTAACCGTAGACAGATAAGCAAAGTTGGAGCAGAGAAGCTTCTTGCAGAGGCTGGAAAAGAAAACTCTGAGAAAGAGGCAGAAGCTTTATCTTCTAAATATATAGGAGAAAAGAGTATTGAATCTGATAATGGTATGGTGGAAACACCTTATGAAGCAGATAAATATTCACCTTATGAAACAAATGATAAAAATCTAGCAAAGTATAATGTTGAAGGTTTTGCAAGTACAACTAACGTAACTGGAGGAGGACTCTTAAAAGAAAATAACAGTAATTATTATAAAGTTAAAACTGCAAATGAGTTCCTTGATGCACTTAATACAATTAAAAATAGCAAGGGAGTACCAAGTGTAATTGAGTTAGAAGATGATATTAATCTTGGATATAATGAAATAGATAATCCTGAGAATTATCCATCGAGTGTTCTGGCAAAGCATAATTCTGCACTTATTAATCCAGTGCTGGTAAAGACAGGAGTATCAAAGGTATATATTCAGGATATGAGTAATCTTACAATATTCTCAAGTAAAGGATATTCTATTAAACATGCTGCATTAGATATTAAACAGTCATCTAATATTATAATTAGAAATATTAAGTTTGATGAACTTTGGGAATGGGATGAGCAGACAAAGGGTGATTATGATGTTAATGATTGGGATTATTTGACCATTGAGAATGCAAGTACAGGAATCTGGGTAGATCATTGTACATTCTTCAAGTCATATGATGGCGTTATTGATATGAAGACAGATGCTGCTCATAATACATCAATGAATATAACAGTATCATGGTGTGAGTTCCTTCCAGGAAGTGAAGATAATATATTCTTTAATGAAATGATGGATTATCTTGACAAGAATGCAGATAATTGTCCATATTATAAGTCGTTACTTGATAGTGGAATGACTAAATCACAGATATGGTGGTATGCATATGGTCAGAAGAAAACACATTTGCTTGGACAGGATGATTCAGCATCAGCAAATGTTAATTTAAATGTTACATTTGCTAATAATTATTATTATAATTCTATGGATAGAATGCCAAGATTAAGATATGGAACAGCTCATATATATAACTGTATATTATCAGCACAGGAATTAGCTAATGCAAGAGCTTCAATTAAGAATGAAGATGCAGCAAAGCATATTGTAAGTAATGGAGCATCTTCAACCTGTGGTGGACATCTGTTAATGGAAAACAGCGTTATAAGTGGTATTGCTAATGCATTAAATAGTGGAAATGGAAATAGTCCAGCTGGTTATATTAATGCAAAAGATACAGATTATTTCTATAATGGAATAAGGACTAAATTAGAGGTTACTAATAACAATACACAAAAGGATGGCGCATTAATTCAGGATGCAGATGAGTTTATTTCAGCTCTTCCATATAGTTATGTCAAGTATGATTCATCATCACTTGAAGAACTTATGGTTCCTTTTGCAGGTGCAGGAAAAATTAAACTTGAAACAGCACAGTGGGAGAAGTCAACTTATTATGATAATAATGAAATAGTAACAGCTAATTTTGTTGAATCTGAAGTAGGAGTTGGTGCACCAAAAGCAAAGTTAGATGGCACTTTTGAAGAAATTAAGAATCTTGTATTTACAGAAGCAGAGATTAAACTTATAGAGAATGGTGCTAAAGCAAAAGTAAAATTATCTATTAATAAGAAAGACATAGAAGAAGCAGAGGCTAAGCTTCTAACAGATAAGCTTACAAAGATAAATACTGAATCTAAGTATGCTTATAAAGTTGGAATGGTAACAGATAAGCTTACAAAGATAAATACTGAATCTAAGTATGCTTATAAAGTTGGAATGGTGCTAGATATTGCTCTAAGTAAGAGTATTAATGGAGTAGATACAGATATTAATGAAACAAATGGAAAGGTTCCATTAAAAATTACCGATATTGCTCTAAGTAAGAGTATTAATGGAGTAGATACAGATATTAATGAAACAAATGGAAAGGTTCCATTAAAAATTACCATAAATCTTTCAGATGAA
>QRVH01000093.1 GCA_003458705.1 Eubacterium sp. AF22-9
CTGGCTGGTTGTAAAATTTATAAAGAATGTTTCGATATAATATAATAGATATTAGTTTGTACATTTGCAAAGATAATTTTATTTTGATGAAATATTAAAAGTGAGGGATATATATGAAGAATATAAGGAAAATGAAGCAGATTACAATGCGTCTGAAATTACAATGGAAGATTGCTATAGCGGTACTTATTGCAGGAGTTGCATGTGGAGGTGTACTTATATTGCTAATGCAGATTCGAGTGTTTCACTGAGCCTTACTCCGGCACAGTCAAGTGTTGCACAGGGATCAACATCAACAGTAATCCATGCTAATCTTTCTGGTACAGATGATGAGTATTATGATGTAAGTAATCCTGCCAATAATGGTATTGCAAGTCCTGTACGACTTGAATGGACTATATCTGATGAAGATTATGATGTGGTAAAGTTTGTAAATCCAAGCTCAGGCGGAGATGCATATTTACAGAGCGTATCAGGCACAACTAATCCTACAGTATATGGTAACAGGGCTGGTGCAGCTACAATAACTGCTGCATATCATTCCAAGAAGTTCTCAGATACAGGTGCGGTTGTATATGATAATGTTCTTGCAACATCAACAGCAGCAGTGTATGTTCCTATTAATGTTAATGTTGAAAGGAAAAGAGGCGACCAGACTCTTGAAGAGGCTGATTTAATGAAAGAAGGAGATCTTATTACAATCACAGCCAATACATGTGAAAGTAATAAGTTATTTATAGAAACTTCTAATGATTCAAGCGGCGAAGTTAAGTCTGATGGAGTTGTTGAATTGTATTACCGTGATTCATCGAAGGTAATTCTTAAAGTAATTGGTGGTGGTTCTACAATAGTTACAGCCAGAACAGCCGATGGAAGCGGAATCAATTCACTTACATATACATTCACAGTAAGATCAGAAGTTAAGTTTAAAGAAAATGTTACTAATGCACAGGGACATTTTATAACACATTTACAGAGTAATCCTTCAGTAAAATACATGGTTTTATCTGACAAGGATTATGAGGAATTCTCATATGAAGATCTTCCTTCAAATGTTGTATACCCTACTAAGTCTAATGTTATATATAGAACAGCAGACACTAATATT
Organism: Eubacterium sp. AF22-9; assembly: GCA_003458705.1. Classification (GTDB taxonomy): domain Bacteria; phylum Bacillota; class Clostridia; order Lachnospirales; family Lachnospiraceae; genus Lachnospira. The sequence continues at coordinate 1,109 of QRVH01000093.1, forward strand.
GCTACAGTAGCAGCAGGTACAGTATGTGGCGCACACGCAGGTATTACAACTGTAAGTGCAGGACTTACAACGCTGGATGTAGGTGGTAATGAGTCTTGGCTTACAAGAGATACAGTTAATATTGTAGTTCCATTTAAGAAAATGGGAAATGAAGTAAGCAACATGAATGTTGGAGACCAGTTACAGTTATCAACATCTGCCATTGCGTCAGAAGTTACATGGTCAACATCTGATAATACAGTTCTTCAGGTGGATTCATCAACAGGTCTTGTTAAGGCTGTTGGAGCAGGAACAGCAACTATATATGCAACAAGAGTGCAGGATGAATTATATACAGTTTATGGACTTCCTTATCAGCTTGTTTATAAAATAACAGTAATTGATGGATTTGGATTAAGTACAGTTTCTACATCTGTTAATATAGGAAGTACTATTGATATAACAGCACTGGTGACTAATAATCCAACAAAGGAACAGATAACATATACAGTTACTAATCAGCCTGATGCAGCTGGAGTTGTTCCTACATATGATTTAATTGAAGTATCACAGTCTGATGATGGAAGAATATTTACAGTTAAAGGAGTAGCTGCCGGTATAGTTCATCTTAAGGTATCGCAGAATATTAACGGTGTTATTAAATCGGAAACATGTGTTATATATGTAACAACTCCTGTAGGAGAAGTGACTATTAATCCATCGTCACTTACAATTGACAGAGGAAGTACAGGAACAGTCCAGTTATTGTTTAATCCATCAGGACCTACTAATGCAAATGTATTATGGTCATCTTCAGATACAAGTGTTGCAACAGTAGAGGGTGACAGCTATACAGCAACTATTAAGGGTGTTTCTGGTGGTAATGCTACAATCACAGTGATAACAGAAGATGGTCTTAAAGTGGCTACATGTGATGTTTATGTAAGAGAGCCGGTTACAGGAGTTGTTCTTAATGCAACAACTGTAGAATCAGCAATGGCAATCGGACAGTATCAGCTTGTTGCTACAGTATTACCTGCCGGTAATGGTGTTAACAGAAATGTTACATGGTCATCATCTAATGAATCTGTTTGTAAAGTTGATGAAAACGGACTTGTAACATATGTTGCACCTGGATATTGTACAATTGTCTGCAAAACAGAGGACGGAGCTTTTCTTGCAACATGTAACTTTATTATAAGTATTCCTGTTGAGACAATTAAGCTTGATTATACAGATGAGATAATGTCAAAGGGTGACAGATTAAGAATAACAGCAGAGGTACTTCCTCTTACAGCAACTAACAGAACAGTAAGCTGGGAGTCATCTAATACAAATGTTTGTATAGTTGATTCTAATGGACTTGTAGAAGCAGTAGGAACAGGTAGTGCAACAATTCTCTGTAAGTCCTTGGATGGTGGTGTAACTGCAATGTGTAATATATATGTTAAGCAGCCTGTTACATCTATCGTTCTTAATACAACTGATATTACAGTAAGAAAGGGACAGGTATTCTGGCTTAACGCAACATGCCTTCCGGAAAATGCTGATAATAAGATAGTATCATGGGAAAGCCGTGATACAGATGTGTGTACAGTAGAAAGTGATGGTAAGGTAACTGCTACAGGAGCGGGTACAACATCTATAATATGTACTAATGTAGATACGGGACTTACGGCATATTGCGTTGTTACTGTTACACAGCCAGTTACGGGTATCAAGCTTAATTCAGATTATCAGGAATTATGGGTTGGTGCCAAATATGCGATTATTCCATCTATAGAGCCTATAGATGCTGAGAATAAGAATGTAACATATTTTTCAAGTGATACATCAGTTGCAACAGTAGATGAATATGGTGTTGTAACTGCATTGAAGGGTGGTAACTGTGTAATTGAGGTAACCACAGAAGAGTGCCACTTAACAGCGGCTTGTACAATAGTCGTAAAAGAATATGTTTCAAGTATTACACTTAGTGAAACAGACAAGTTTATGAATGTAGGTGCAACTGGAAGACTTATTGCAACAGTTGGAACCACTACAGCAACTAATAGAAATGTTATATGGTCATCTTCTGATAACAGTATATGTTATGTTGATGCCAACGGTAATCTGAGCGCTGAATCTGTCGGAAACGCAGTTATAACAGCAACTGCAGCAGATGGAAGCGGAGTTACAGCATCATGTATTGTCAGAGTTGTTAATCCTGTAACCAGAATTGAGATTGTACCAAGTACAGTCAGACTGCTTGTTGGAGATTCACAGAAGGTTACAGCAAATGTTTATCCGGAAAATGCAACAATAAAAGATGTTGCATGGACATCATCTAATGAATCAATTGCTACAGTTGATGAGGATGGCGAGATATTTGCATTAAGTACAGGAAAGGTTAAGATAACAGCAACGTCACAGGATGGTAATAATATAAAGGGAATCTGCTGGGTTTATGTTACTCCTGTAGTTAATATAACTTCTTTAAAAATTAATTCTAAGGATATATATATGCTTACAGGCAGATCAAGAAAATTATCAGTAATAGTAAGACCTGCTGTTAATACAGATTCTTATAAGTGGTATTCATCAGATACAGGTATAGTTACTGTAGATGATAACGGCGTTATTACAACTGTTGGTCCGGGAACAGCTGATGTATATGTTATAAGTGATGGTGCAGGTGTTGAATCAACATGTACAGTTCATTCACTTGCTATAAGCAGATCTAGCATTACTCTTGAGCAGTATGACAAATATACACTTGATGTCATAGGAACAACAAGTAAAATAACATGGAGAAGCAGTAATCCTAGAGTGTGTACAGTTTCTTCATCAGGAGAAGTTATAGGAAGAAAAGCTGGAACAGCAACAATAACAGCGGTGGTAAATGATAAAACACTTAGTTGTGTTGTAAGAGTAACTAGCATCAGATAATTAAATAAAGACATGAAAAAAGGAGATGCGGTCAAACATCTCCTTTTTAAAATATGAGGGGGAGATAGAAAGAATTCTCTTTGCTATCTGATATATAATATACACATTAAATGTGAGCAAAATGTGTACATTTAGTTAAATGAAAATAAAAATCTAATATACACATTAAATGTGAGCAAAATGTGTACATTTAGTTAAATGAAAATAAAAATCATAAAAA
>QRVH01000094.1 GCA_003458705.1 Eubacterium sp. AF22-9
GCCGAAGCGTGGCAGATTGTATGTTGAAGCGGGGAGAAGGTGAGATGAAGTCCAAAAGGGAAGCCGAAGCGTGTCAGATTGGACGTTGAAGTGGAGAAAGTCACAGAAGAAGTCCAAAAGGGATGAAAAAACGTGTCAGATTGGACGTTGAAGCAGTGGGAATGCAAGCAAAAGTCCAAACGGAACGAGAAAGAGTGACGGATTGGATGTTGAAGCTCAGAAAAACACGCAAAAAGTCCAATGAACAAAAAACGCAACAAAAAGGGCGATGTCAAAGCTGACATCGCCCTGAATTATATACAGTTTCCAACTAAAGAATCCTACACTCCGCTATAAGCACTATATCCGCCGTCAACAGGTAACACTATACCATTGACAAAGCTGGCTGTTTCATCGCTTGCAAGAAAGAGTGCAGCACCAATAAGCTCTTCAGGATTGCCAAAGCGTCCCATAGGTGTTCCGGCAATAATCTTTCTGGCGCGGTCTGTATATGAGCCATCTGCATTGAATAAGAGGTCATGATTCTGTTCGGCAGCGTAGAATCCCGGAGCAATTGCATTGCATCGGATGCCGCTTTCACCAAAATGTACAGCAAGCCACTGTGTAAGATTAAGAATAGCACTCTTGGCATTGCCATAAGCCATAACCTTAGTAAGAGGAAGAATAGAAGTTACAGAAGCAATATTGATAATACTGCCACTTCTCTTTTCAACCATATCCTTAGTAAATACCTGAATAGGAAGAAGAGTTCCCATGTAATTAAGATCCATAACATCACGGATTCTGTCTTCATCAAGATTCCAGAAAGAATAGTCAGAATCTTCTTTTTCTTTCTTTAACATCTCGATGGAAGTGATTGCACCAGGCTGGTTGCCGCCTGCACCATTAATGAGAATATCACAGCTGCCGAGTTCATTCTTAATAGTTTCATAAGCAGCTGAAAGCTCATCTTTATTAATTACATTGCAGCTGTAGCCTTTAATAGTAACATTTTTGTTATATTCATCCAGAGCATCTTTAGTAAGCTTCTCAGAAACAGAAGCAAGCTTTTCTTTGTTACGTCCGATTATTGCAACCTTAGCACCGCATACGGCAAGTCCATATGCCATGGCTGAGCAGAGAGTTCCGCTTCCTCCGGTTACAATAGCAGTTTTACCTAAAAGATTAATATTAAATGGTACCTTCATTTTACTTAAGAAAATCCTCTCTCATAGGATTGAATACATCACAGAGGATTCCTTCTTCAAGACATGTAACACCATGGGTTACGCCAGAAGGCATGTATACGCTGTCGCCCTGATTAACGATTTTAGTTTCATCACCGATAGTGAATTCAAAGCTTCCCTTAGCAACATAAGTAATCTGCAGATGCTTGTGGCTATGGAAATTGCCCTTAGAACCTTTTTCAAAATGAATCTCGCACATCATAAGGTCATCAGAGTAGCATAATATTTTTCTTGTAACACCAGGTTCGCAGTTAGTAGCTGTAACATCTTTGTTAAATGTAAACATATATAATACCTCGTTTCTATATTATTGATTGTTTGTATGTATATATTAAACTTTTACATCAAAAAAAACTAGCATAATTATCAAACTATGTTATATTAAATACAGATATATTGTTTAAACATTTTACATGAAGGGGGTGCACATTAAGATGATGATTAACGGCGTTAATGATATGAATAGAAATCTGTCTGTTAATGTAGCAGGTGTTGATACACAGGATATAGCTCTGCAAGACTTAAAGCAATGAAGCGTTCCGGACAGGTGGAATGTGAAACATGTGCGAACAGGGAATATAAGGATGGTTCAGATGAAGTAAATGTTTCATTTAAGAGTGCAGCACATATTGACCCGTCAGCAGCGGCCACAAAGGTTATGGCACATGAACAGGAGCATGTTTCTAATGCGAACAGGAAGGCTGCCAGTAAAGATGGCGAAGTACTGAATGCGACAGTTACACTTAAAACGGCTGTCTGTCCAGAGTGCGGAAGATCGTATGTGTCAGGTGGTGTCACCAATACAGCAATTAAATATCCTGCCACATCTTACGGACAGAACCAGAAATCAGCAGATTATCCTGAATTTGCGGGTAAAAATGTGGATTATGCAGGATAATTGATGTATGAGCGTGGAATAAAGTATGGAAAAAGTAACGGAGAATAGTAGTTTTATGTATACAATATGTCTTGTGCTGGCACTTATATGCCTGGGATATTATATAGTGTGTGCAACATACGCAGGGGTAGGTTCATCATTTATATTTATATGGCTGCTGGGTGCTGTCTTTTTTTGGATTAGTATTTGTAGTGAGAGTATTAGAAATCAAAGGAATAATTCATGTGGCAAAGGTCTTAAGAATATGTTTTATAGTGATAATGGCAACTGGTGCGTCTCTTTTTATTTTTATAGAAGCACTGATAATTAAAGGAATGATGCAAAGCCAAAGGATAACTGTGATTATATAATAGTACTTGGCTGCCAGATAAGAGGTGACCACATAACAAAGTCACTTAAGAACCGGTTAGATGTTGCTGTTTCCTATGCAATAGATAACCCTGATACAACAATAATAGTATCAGGCGGCAGGGGAAAAGGTGAAAATACAACAGAAGCATTTGCAATGTATAATTATATGGTGTCTAAAGGAATAGATGGCTCGCGCATAATACAGGAAGATAAGTCAACAGATACATCAGAGAACATGAAGTATTCAGTACAATACATAGAGAATACAGATTCACTGGTTGGCATAGTAACCAACAACTTCCATATAGCAAGAAGCCGCCTTCTTGCCGGACATGCAGGATTAAACAATACCTGTGGAATGCCAGCAGAAAGCGACCATGTACTTTTCATAAACTATATGGTAAGAGAAGCAATCGGAATAGTAAAAGATTTTGTGTTCGGAAATTTTTAAGAATTTATTATTTATATATAAAGAAGTACCTGTATTTTAGTCTGATAACTGAATTATTACGAACCCAGTGTAAGTTATGCTGCCATTTGCAAAAGGGTATTGCAGAAAAGCTCGTTCAAGCGAAGCGCGTTTGCTTTTCTGCAATATAAAAAACTCTGCAAATGGCAACATTTACTTACACAAGGTGAGTAATATCTGAGGTTATCAGACTAAAATACAGGTACTTCTACATATATTAATGATAAAACCTCTGTATTTCATTGATTAACGAATAAGTCTGGTTATATCCATCGTTATACATTGAAAGAATCTTATTAAAGTCTTTTTCAATCTTTCCAAAGCCTTTGCTCTTAGTAGGGCGGATAACGAGGCAGCGGCCTTCTTTTTCGTAGCGTTCAAGACGCTTTAAGCACCGGTTGTAACGTTCAGCACGAAGAAGAATATCACGCTGAATTTCAGGATATTTAAGGAAAGCTCTTGCAAGGGTCCGCACTGAACTGTTTGTCTGCTTCTGATAGCCTGCTTCACGGGTAAGAACAACAATAACTCTGTCACAGCCATCTTCAAATGCTTTTTCAAAAGGTATGGAATCACTTAAACCACCATCAAGGTAAGGTGTTCCATCAAGATATATAAGAGGAAAAGCCAGTGGGAGAGCACATGTTGCCCGTAAAAGCTGGTTGGTGCGGTCATATCCTGTGAATGTTTTATATTCAGGTTTTCCGGTGAGTACATTAGTTACAACACATTTGAAAGTACCTTTATATCTGTGAAATGCATCATAATCATAAGGCACAAGTTCATTTGGAATAGTGTCAAATGTGAAATTAAGCCCATAAAGAGAACGGTTATCTCTATGTACCATGTTGCTAAGTCCCACATAACGTTTATCATTTCTATAATCAATAAGAATCTTTAAGTTTCTCCCAATCTGTCCTGATGCCATGGATACGCCGTATGCAGCGCCGGCTGATACACCAATCATGTAATCAGGCATAATTTTATTTTCTAACATGGCATCCATAACACCGCATGAAAATATGGTTCTGAATGCGCCACCTTCAAATACAATTCCTGTTTTCATAATCTGACCTTTCTGAATAATAACTTTATACAAAATGTGTATGATATTTTTATAAAAGCATTTACAATGAATTATTGATTATATTTTCGTATTTAATCAGCATATAGTCAATAAAAATCTATGAGTTGAAAGGGTGTTTATCTATGCAATACCTGTAAGTGTGTTTATTACAGTTGGAGGAGGAATATATTTCCTGTATCTGTTGCTTGC
>QRVH01000095.1 GCA_003458705.1 Eubacterium sp. AF22-9
TTTTTTTGATATTCCTTTTTCTTATGATATAGCAAGAACAATTTCTAGCACTATTAAAAAGCAATTGCATTTTCATGCAACATATTCAGTCTATATTTATCAAGTTGAAAATATCCCCCAATTTCTTTTATCATCTTACAATCACCTTTATATATTTACTTTGATTTTCAAGAACTCTATTAAGCATTTCCTGACTTTCGAATCTCATAATCAATGTACCTATAGCCTCATTTGCTGCTGAAAAACCACCCACCTTCTGATTTTTCTCAATCCATAAATCAGTTTCTACTATATTCTCTTGCAACTCATCTGAAATCCATAAACTTTCAAAAATTCCAGCTTTATCACTATGTAATATAACTTCTGCCCAATATCCACTATAATCTTTCTGTTCAATTTCATCTATTGGAAGCCCCACAGAATATTTGACCATATTTGTAATCATGTCAACTCCTGTTGCATAACGTAAACATTCTGATAAACGATTTCCACCACCTCTTGGTGACATTTCCATTATATATGCCTTACCATCAGTACTTTCCCTTGTTTCAATATTATATACTGCAGTTTTCATTCCCAATAATTTTATAAGTCGCTGAATTTCACTTTTTAATTCATCTTGATGTTTATTTGAAATGGATGACGGCCAACTGTATGCAGCTGGAGTATACGGATTTTCAGCATCTTTATCAAATCTTTGACAATCAAAGGATACAAATTTTAATTCTCCATTTATAGAAAAACTGTCTGAATCAGATGAATAACCCTTTTGTGTAATAAAATCTTCTATTATAAATTCATCTGAATGAGAGAATGATAATGCATATTCTATGCTTGTCTTCAAATCATCAATACTATCAACACGTGTAACGCCTTTACTGCCAGCAGAATCTGTTGGTTTTACAATCACCGGCCAGTTAAATATACCTGCATCTTTTAATGCTTCATCAATATTTTTATAACTTTTAGCCATTGGCACTGTAAAATTATTATCTGTTAAAAATTTTCTAAATTTGCCTTTATTCTGTAATATACATACAGACTCATATGGACCAACATTAGGAAGTCCCATCTTATCCGCTACATACGCAGCTGTTACAACGCCAGGATCACACGCAAATGACATTATTCCGTCTATTTGCAATTTTTGTGCAGCATCCAATGTAGCTTCTTTATCAATAATGCTAATATTACAATATTCATCCGAATATTTATGTGCAATATTATCCGGAAGATAATCACAAGTAATAACATATATACCTAATTTATGTGCAGCCTCAATTACTGGCAAAGCATATCTTGCACCACCAAGTATCATTAATTTTTTCATATTTATTTAATCTCCTGTATCATTTATATTTCAATCTTTTGAAATGTCACATCTTTCTACTGCTTACATGATAATATAATATTACAAATTCTATCAACTTCTTCCAATGCTAAATCTGCATACATTGGTAAAGTAAGAACCCTTTTACTAATATGCAATGCAACAGGTGTCTGCGAAACATCATATTGTCCATGAAATGCTGCAAATGTATTAGTCAAAGGATAAAAATATTTTCTAGCTCCAATACCATTATCAGCAAGTTTGTCAAATACCTCGGCTCTGCTTGCACCAAATGCTTTCTCCTCAAATATTACTGGAAAATATGCATAATTACTCTTAACATCTTTTTGTATAGTATTTAACTGAATTCCTTCAACATTTTCTAAATGCATCCGATATCTTTCCGCAACTTTTTTTCTTTTTTCTATCTCATCATCTACATGTCGAAGATTACATATTCCCATAGCAGCGCAAAATTCATTCATCTTGGCATTGGCTCCAACTGCATCTACCTCTTCTGGTCCATGAATACCAAAATTCTTTAAATCATATAATATTTCACCTAAATGCTTATCTTTAAAACACACTGCTCCGCCCTCTATAGTATTAAATACTTTAGTTGCATGAAATGAAAAACATGAAGCATCACCATATGATCCTATTCCTTTTCCCTTGTATGTTTCTCCAAATGTATGAGCAGCATCATATACAACCTTAAGTTCATACTTATGTGCTATTCTTTCTATCTCTTCAACATTACAAACATTTCCATATACATGAACCGGCATAATTGCACATGTTCTATCCGTTATTAATCTCTCCATTTTATCTGTATCAATAGTCATTGTTATAGGATCTATATCACAAAAAACTGGTTTAAGTCCATTTCTTACTATTGCATGTGTAGTTGAAGCAAATGTGAATGGGGTTGTTATAACTTCTCCCTGCAGATTCATTGCCTGTAATGTAAGTTCTAAAGCCATATGTCCATTAGTAAATAAATCAATATTTTCTACCCCCATATAGTCCATCAACTGTTTTTGCAATGTTTTATGCTTTGGTCCCATATTTGTAAGCCAATGGCTATCCCACATTGATTTAATCTCATCCATATATTCATCAAAAGCTGGCATTGATGATCTTGTCACTAAAATATTACTCATATAAATCACCTTCCTATTTTTTTATAAAGCTTTTTATTATTTCTATTAAATACTCATATGATTCTAATTTCAATAATTTTGAACCAATTAAATATATAACAATCCCTAAAGGAATCTGTATAATAAGTGTTACCGCTGAATTTAACTTTGCAAGTGATACAAGCCAAACCATTGCCCCCATAAATATCGCTAGTAGTATAGATGGCAAAATATCCTTTATCTGTTCTATATATCCATAATTTAAAAGCTTTCTATTAGGCCATGAATTAATAATTTGGCTAAGCAAACCTGAAACAAGTAAGCTATATGCCATTGCCATCACGCTAATTCTCATAGTTATAAACAAAAGTGTTAATCCTATAATTTTCTTTATTATCTCTAATTTTTAAAAATAAATCGCTTCTTCCCATTGCATTTATTGCATTTAAATTAGCAGTATGTACTGGCCAAAACATATAAGTTATGCAAAACACCTGTAAAAATGGCACACATGGAAGCCACTTATCAGTTAATACTAATTGTACTATCGGCGTGGCACAAAAAGCCAGTCCCATCATAAGTGGTGCCATTATATAAGTGCTTGTCTTTATAGCTCTTCGCGTCATACTTTTTACTTTTTCATGATCATCTTGTACATTAGACATTGATGGCAATAAAACACTATCTATTGACGCATTAATATTGGTAACTATAACCTTAGGAAATTTATCACCCTGATTATAAAACGCTAAATCTGATGACGAATAAATTTTACCGATAATGAGATTTCTCAAATTACTATATATAGTATCTAATAATGAAGACGCCAACAATTTAGATCCAAATGAAAGTAATTTTGTAAGTCTCTGCCATGAAAATATTAATTGTGGTCTCCATCTTACAGTTATCCACAATATTAATGTATCTATCACTGCATTAGAAAGCTGTTGTGCAACCAGTGCCCATACCCCACAATGCGCATACGCCATTACAATTCCTAATATTGCTGAAAATAATGTTCCACCTATTGTTGAAAAGAAAAACCTCTTAAAAAGCATATTCCTAGATACATATGCCTGTTGTATTCCTTTTACTCCAGACACAACTATCGTTAAACTAATAACTCTTATTATAGGTATTAATGATATGTCATCATAAAACCTTGCTATATATGGCGCTGCTAGAAACATTGCCAAATATAAGACCAAACACATAAATAAATTAAAATAAAATACCGAAGAAAAATCAAGATCATCAGCATTCTTTTTCTGAATCAACGCTGTTCCTAATCCGCTATCTACGAATACCTGTAAAATTGTAGTAAACACTGTAACAAGTGCTATAGTACCATACTCTTCCGGAGCCAATATTCTTGCTAGAACTATTGAAACTATAAATGTTACTATTTGTGCGCCACATCTTTCTGCAAATCTCCAAATAAAATTTGATATAACACTATTTTTTTTCATTTTTTATTTATCCCTATAATTGGCTCCTGTGTTTAATAATATATGAAGGGCAAAAATTCGTGCGCCACATCTTTCTGCAAATCTCCAAATAAAATTTGATATAACACTATTTTTTTTCATTTTTTATTTATCCCTATAATTGGCTCCTGTGTTTAATAATATATGAAG
>QRVH01000096.1 GCA_003458705.1 Eubacterium sp. AF22-9
ATATGACTAAAATAGTAGATAAATATAGAGCTTATAATCATATAGAAGAAAGTCAATTAGGATATATGAAAAGAGACTTTTTGTATGCTAACTTAAAAAGAATTAAAATTGTGAAAAATGCACAATAAAACTCTATGCAAATTGGAAATAGATAAGCGATTTATACAATGGTTTGATTGACCAACAAAAGTTCTTGTGATAATCTAAGCAAAGATTTTTGGGAACGGGCAGAGTGTCTGTCCCATAGAGAACAAGGAGGCAATTTATGAAAAAGAACAGAAAAAGGATTGTGGCGGCGTTCATGACTGTTCTCATGGCGTTGACATTAGTTCCAACATGGCTGTTGGGTGGCGCACTTGCTACTACGGCAAAGGCGGATGATGCCACATTTGAAGGTGGTAAAGAGATAACGGAAGGAGCATGGAAGGGCTGGACATGGAGTGTGTTTGGCAATAGTGTTTTAAACGGTGATAAGACAGATAATTCTATTAAAGTAAATGATGATGATAGTATAACACTTAATTCAGCAAATAGTAAGGGTGGAAAGATAGACGCTAAAAATAATGGTGTTAATTATTTTTATAAAAAATTAACGATGGATAGCGACTTTACAATTACCACAACTGCAACGATTTCTCAGATGCCTGTTGATAAGCAGTACGCATTTGGTTTGGCAGTGATGGCAAAGGTTGGAACACATGAAAAAACATCACAACCATCTCAGGATGAGCAAGGTGTGACTTTAGTTGGAGGATATGATTCCACTGCTAAGACAGCTGAGTCATCCTCATTGGCAAATGTTATGATAAAAAATAACAAAGGAAAAGGAGTCAGAACATATCCATTTAAGATTAATGACAATAGTGCAAATAATCCAATATCAGGTGAGAAAACAGATATTGAAGCCATGAAGATGGGTTCAACCTATGATTTATGCATTGAAAAGATTGGTGATACACTTTCTTATTACGAGAATGGATGCAAGTTAGCTACTGCTGATATAAAGGATATATTGGCTAAAGGAAGTCAGGAGTACTATGTAGGCGTTATAGCAACAAGGTGTGCAGTTACATATACAAATACTAATATTAAGGTTATTGACAATAAATTAACAGCTTCTATAACAACACCAGTTGTTGTACAACAGCCTGCTAAAGGTACATATTGTCAGGGTAATACATATTCTGATATAGATATGACTGGTCTTAAGTTAAAGTCAGGAGAAGAAGAAATATCATATAATGACTGTAAAATAGTTGGATATAATTTTAGCACAGTTGGAACAGGAACAATTACATTAGATTATTTTGGTAAACAATTTGATGTGTCTGTTAATGTAATTAGGGAAGTAGTAGATTCTGTTAACATTGAATATATGCCAATAAAACAGATTATATGACAACTGATACAGTGTCTGTTAATGTAATTAGGGAAGTAGTAGATTCTGTTAACATTGAATATATGCCAATAAAACAGATTATATGACAACTGATACAGAATTGGATTTTAATGGTCTTGTGGGTACTGTTATATATAACAGTGGCGTTAAGAAGGATTTAAAAAAGCTGATTGATGACAAAGATTCTGAAACAACAGTAAGTTCAGTAGATTTTACAAGTGCAGGAGAAAAGAGTGTAGAGATAGCACATACTCATGGAGATGTTACTAAGACAACAATAATTCCAATTAAGGTTTCAGATGCACAGGTAACTGGAATTACAATTACAAATCCTAATATTACAAGATTCTATACAGATACAACATATAATGCAGATGATTATGTAAAAGGAGTAACAATAACTATAAGTTATTCTGATGGTTCTACTAAAGTTATTTCTGGCGAAGCAGATGTCAAGACATATGTTAGTCCTAAATCAACAGCATTGGATACTACAGTTGCTGGTGAATATACATATGTTGTAAATTATAATGGAAAGACAGCTGAGTATTCGCTTGAGGTTGTTAATCCAACAGCAACAGGACTTGTTGTTGAGAAATATCCGGATACAACAACTTATGTTAAAGGCACAGCATTTGACAAAACAGGTATAGAAGTTGCGGCTGTATATGATAGTGGAAAGACAAAGACAGTAGCTAATCCAAAAGTTGATGCTTCATCATATGATAAAGATACTGTAGGAACATATGATATAAATATTTCAGCCAATGTTGAAGGTAAAGTATTAAGTACAACAATTAAGGTCTCTGTTAAGGATAAGACAGAATATTCATACGCAGACAGAACATGGAAATCTGTAATATTCGGACAATCAGTTAATGTTAAGGCATCAGATGAAAAGCCAACTATAATGACAATTGACACATCAGAAGCTGGAAAAGTAAAGATTGATGCACCAGAAGGTCTTGGAAAGTGTACAGATGATGGTCAGGATGGTATTGCATTCTATTATACAGAACTTAGCACAAAGGAGAATTTTGAAATATCTGCTAAGGTCACAGTTGACTACTTTATTACAAAGCCTGCGCTGATGCTCAGGAAGGTTTTGGTATTACCATAAGAGATTCAATTGGAACAAATGGCGATTCGTCAATATATAATTCTAATGCTATTTCAGTAGGTGGATATTATGGACAGTATAACGTGTTTGGACGTTATGGAGTTAAAGATAAAGAAGATGCAAGTGGAAAGGTGAATGTTACAAAATTTGGTAAGTTAACAAAAGATTTAAAGAAGGGCTCAGAAACAATAGGCAAGTTAACTTATCAGATTAAAAAGGATTCTCCAAAGACATTTACATTAAAATTAAAGAAAGATAATTCTGGTATATATGCATGGATGCAGGATGAATCAGGTGCGTATGTACAGGGTTACGAAATAAAAGCGGATGTTGTTGGTAATAAAGAAGAACTTGAGAATGTATTCTATTATTTACCAGCAGATACTTTTTCATCAATTGAAGCAGAAAAAATGTATCTTGGATTTTTTGCTGCCAGAGGTGTAGGAATAACAGTTGATACATCTTCAATTGATTTAAAGATAACAGATTCTGTAGCAGATGCGCCTCAGACTTTTGCACCAGAAGAGGCTGTAGTGCCAGCCGTATCACAGGAGTCGCTCAGCGAAACATCGTCAGAGAGATTTACTTATAAAGTTAATGTTAATACAAAAGGTCTTATTACATTAAAGAAAGATGGAAAGACTATTGTAAACCAGCAGATGGTAGAAAAAGGAACATATGATTTTGATACAACATTGACTGTAGGGGCTAATAAGTTCCAGGTGTATTTTGAACCGGACGCAACACAGAATATTACAAGTTCAACTCCAATTATTATGAACAGTACAGTAACACGTAGAATTATTGGACCAGATAAAGAACCAATATACTGTTCACCAGATGGTTCATTAGATGCAGTAGGAACTAAAGAATCACCTGTTGATCTTCAGACTGCTATAACATATTGTCAGGCAGGTCAGCCTGTATATGTATTGGGTGGAACATATAATCTTAAGAGTACAACTGGTGTATGGCATGGTAATGATGGAACAGGTGAGAATGGAATGAAGTATCTCATGGCTGCTCCAGATAACACAGAAGATGTAATATTTGATTTTGGAGGAGACTTCAAAGCTAATAAATTTATTAGTAATACATTTGATTTATCAGGTGATTACTGGTATGTAAGTGACATTAAATTTGCCAATGGTGGTGGTGTAAGACTTGGAGGAAATCATTGTATTATTGAAAGATGTGATTTCTATGGACATTCTAATTCGGGTCTTTCAATTTCAAGAACAGATTCAGCAACCAATAAAGCTGACTGGCCATCATATAACCAGGTAATTGATTGTAATTCATACAATAATAGTGATAAGTCACAGAATAATGCTGATGGATTTGCAGCTAAATTAACATGTGGAGAAGGAAATGTCTTCAAGGGATGTATAGCAGCATATAATGCAGATGATGGATGGGATTTATTCTCTAAAACAGGAACAGGAGCCATCGGGGAAGTTGAAATTTATGACAGTGTCTGCTATGCTAATGGATTTTTGTTCTATGATAATAAGCTTGAGGAGTCTAAAGGTGATGGTAATGGCTTTAAAATGGGTGGTTCAGGTGTTGCAGTAA
>QRVH01000097.1 GCA_003458705.1 Eubacterium sp. AF22-9
ATAATAATTAATATGGGATGCAACAATTTGAAACATTTTTGTTGCATCCTTTTTAGTTTTTATTATTCTTCTTTTTTAAGATATAATACTAGAAAAGAATTTAGCTTTTAATATTGACGCATATTCATGAATATGATAATATAGCAAATGTTCGCGGATATGGCGGAATTGGCAGACGCGCTAGATTTAGGTTCTAGTGTCAACAGACGTGCAGGTTCAACTCCTGTTATCCGCATATTTTTCAGGCTGATGCACTTCTTTGTGTGTCAGCTTTTTTTGATTTGGAAAATATCAGATTGTGATGTACAATAAAGAAAACATGTCCGGAAAGGAGAACAATATGGCAGAGTATGTATTAGAAAACAACATTTTAAAAGTTACGGTGGATTCTAAGGGGTGTGAAATACGAGATGTATTATGTAAAACTGACAATACACACAGAATGTGGAATGCCAATCCTGAGGGGTGGAAAAGAGTTGCACCGGTGCTGTTCCCGCTTATTGGTAAATATAAGGATAACCAAAGCATTTATAATGGAAAAGTATATGAAATGGGTCAGCACGGATTTGCAAGAGATATGGAGTTTACACTTGTTAAGCATACTGACGGTATGCTGGTTATGAGACTTGAATCCGATGAAAATACTAAAGAAAAATATCCTTTTGATTTTGCATTGGAGCTGGAGTATCACCTTATTGACAATGAAATTAAGGAAGTGTACAGAGTAATCAATAAAGATAGTGTAATGATGCATTTCAGCATAGGTGGTCATCCGGCTTTTGTAACACCAGAGAATGATGCAGACATGGCTGGCTGCAAGATAAGATTTGATGCAGACAGAATTACATATCATCTGATAGGAGATTATCAATTAATGGCGAGGGATGAGTATGAGCTGCCATTAATTAATCATGAATATACAATACAAGAGGACAGCTTTGAAAAAGATGCATTTATAATTGAGGGTGGTCAGGCAGGAACGGTAAGTCTTGTAAAGAATGAAAAGCCTTTTGTTACTGTTAAGTTTGATACACCGGTATTTGGTCTGTGGTCATGCAAATCAAAAAATGTTCCATTTGTATGTATAGAGCCGTGGTATGGAAGAACAGATGCCATAGATTTTACAGGGGAGCTTAAGGACAGGGAATACAGTAATCATCTTGGTGTCGGAGAAGTTTTCGAGAAGTCATTTTCAATCTTTTTTTATTGATAACATTATTAACAGAAAAAACAGCGCCGTATGCCATTGCATGCAATATAGCGCTGTTTTTTCTGCAAAGTAATTATTTTAAAAACATATGAATTAAACTGTTATTTGATTTTGTGTATGGCTGGTAGCGCATAGGCAGGTCTAGCCAGCATTTTTTATCTACAATGCTCTTATAGTGTGAAAATGTATCAAATCCGGCTTTTCCGTGATATGAGCCCATGCCGCTTTCACCGAATCCACCAAAGCCCATATCAGAAGTTGCAAGGTGAATGATTGTATCATTGATACAGCCACCACCGTAATTGCATCTTGAGGTTACATAGCGGGCTTCTTTCTTATTCTTAGTGAATATATACAGAGCAAGCGGGTGCATGTGTGCATTAACAGTGCTGACTGCCTCCTCGATAGAGTGAAAGGTAAGTATAGGCATAAGCGGACCGAATATTTCTTCCTGCATCACAGCGTCGTCAAATGTTACATTATCCATTATCGTAGGTTCAATACGCAGTGAGTCAGCATCTGATGCACCACCAAGAACGACTTTGCTATTATCGATAAGGCCTGATATCCTGTTAAAATGTTTCTCATTAACAATTTTGCCATAATCATTGCTGTTAAGTGGAGAATCTGTAAACTGACGCTTTGTTTCGTTGATAAGTTCTTTCACAAGCTGGTCTTTGATACTGTCCTGAACATATATGTAATCAGGTGCAACACATGTCTGCCCGCAATTCAAGAATTTGCCGAATACAATTCTTCTGGCAGCGAGCTTTAAGTCCGCAGCTTCTGTTACTATACATGGGCTTTTTCCGCCAAGCTCAAGTGTTACCGGGGTTAAGTATTCAGCGGCTTTGCGCATAACTTCTTTGCCGACAGCCTGGCTTCCTGTAAAGAATATGTAATCAAAATGTTCATTAAGCAGACATGTGTTTTCAGATCTTCCGCCAGTTACAACAGATACATAAGCAGGGTCAAATATTTCTTTTATTATGTGACATATAACATCGCTGACATAAGGTGAGTACGCACTTGGTTTAAGAATCACAGTGTTTCCTGCGGCAATTGCATCAACAAGGGGTTCCATTGTCAGAAGAAATGGATAATTCCAAGGACTCATAATAAGGACAACTCCGCGTGGTGACGGTTTCTTAAAGCTTCTGGAATGAAATTGCGCAAGGGGTGTTGGAACATTTTTCTCTCTGCTGAATTTCCTAATATGTTTTAGCATATAAGATATCTCGCTGAGAGTAAGCCCGACTTCACACATATAACATTCAAACTGGCTTTTGCCAAGGTCTTTATAGAGAGCATCAAATATTTCATTCTCATGTTTCTTAATTGCCGAATATAGTTTCTTTAAGGCATCAATCTTACATTTACATCAAGTGTTGTACCTGTAAGAAAGAAATGTCGCTGCGATTGTACAAGTTTATTGATTTGTGTAGCTTCCATATTATACCTCATTTTCATGTGTATTATATTTCATAAGTTTATAGTAGAATTGTTCGAGTGTCTTAGCGTCCATAAGAACCGGAACAGGGTAGAGAGGATTAGCCTCTTTGTCAGCATACCCTGCAAGCTTAGGAATATCCTTCTCTTTAATCTCAGGAATTGTATCGCCAATGTTAAATCTTGCTTTCATATCTTTGACTGCCTGTATAAATGCTTTGGCAGCAGTCTCATCTGGCATATCCTTATCTGCAACACCGGCGGCAATTGCAAGGTCATGTAGCTTCGTAAAGATGGATTCTCCATAGCTTTCAAGAACCATTGGGAGAATTACGGCATTTGCAAGTCCATGAGGAACATTATATTCGCCACCTAGAGAATGTGCAACTGCATGGACATATCCTACATATGATTTAGTGAATGCACATCCGGCATAATAAGCAGCTTTAAGCATATTCTTTCTTGCTGTTGTATCAGAACCGTTAGTGTATGCTCTGTCAAGATTGTTAAATATTAACTCAGTAGCCATAAGTGCATCTTTTCTTGTACCCGGAGTTGTTGAGTTTCCGATGTAGGCTTCAACGGCATGTGTAAGTGCATCCATTCCGGTAGTTGCGGTAATTGAAGCAGGAAGTGTAAGGGTTACCTTCGGGTCAAGGACTGCATATCTTGGAATAAGCGGAAAGTCGTTGATAGCATATTTGTGGCGGGTTGTGGCGTCTACAATTACGGCTGCAAGAGTAGTTTCACTTCCCGTTCCTGCTGTTGTAGGGATTGCAACCAGCAGAGGAAGCTTTGCATGGACCTTAAGGATTCCTCCAAGCTTAGACAGATGTGTCTTAGGTCTTACAATTCTTACACCAACAGCTTTGGCACAGTCCATGCTTGAACCGCCACCAAAGCCGATTATGCAGTCACATTTGTTATCTTTATATATGGCAAGTGCTTCTTCCACGGTATCAGTTGTAGGGTTAGCTACAGTTTTATCGTAAATATGGTATTCAATGCCAGCATTGTCGAATACATCTGTAAGCATAGAAAGAATGCCAAGCTTTGCAATTCCAGGATCAGTAATAATTATAGGACATGATTTCTTCTTTTTGTTAAGTACAGATGGAATGTCAGATAACGCACTTACAATTTTAGGCTTCCTGTATGGAAGAAATGGCAGTGCAATCTTGAATACAGTCTGAAAACTTCTGCAGTATATTTTCTTGAAAATGTTCATTGTACACCTCTTTTGAATTTAAAATATTTTGACTACCAAATTATAATGCGATAGCGAGTTATTTACAAGTAAATATGTATAATTGATTTA
>QRVH01000098.1 GCA_003458705.1 Eubacterium sp. AF22-9
TTTAGTTAAGTTAAATATAAAAATAAATGAGAGTCACCTTAGAGTGGCTCTTATTTTGTATATTTTTAATAAAACAGTATATAACAGTGACAACACACATCAACTGTTATATACTGTTTATCACAAAGGAGAAAAGAAAAATATGCATATTATATTAAATCATTCTTCCATGGTTCCGATTTACGAACAGCTTATGGAGCAGATAAAGTCAGAGATTATCCAGTCTGTATTAAAAGAGGGAGAGGCACTTCCGTCTGTGAGGACGCTTGCAGGGGAACTTCGCATCAGCGCGCTGACAGTAAAGAAAGCTTATGACAAGTTAGAAGAGGAAGGCTTTGTTACGACTGTTCACGGAAAGGGAACATATGTGACCGCTTCGGATAAACAGCTTGCGTCGGAGGCGAGAAGAATTGCTGTGGAAGAGGACTTTGACAAAGCCATTGACCGGGCAGTGGCAATTGGGATGGAGAAAGAAGAAATCTTAGAGGTTGTAAAGCTCATACTTGATGAGAAATAGAAAGGCGAATTATGATAACAATGCAGAATGTCCGAAAAAAATATAAGGACTTTGAACTGGAACTATCCTTGGAAATACCAGAGGGGAGAATTACAGGGTTTGTAGGAAAAAACGGCGCAGGAAAAAGTACGGCAATTAAACTGATACTTGGACTGGTAAAGCCGGATGCTGGAAAGATTTGTGTGTTTGGTAACGAAGGTGGAGAGCTTCCGGCTGCGGTAAAGCAGAAAATCGGAGTATCTTTGACGGAGGCAGGCTTTAGTTCACAATTTACGGTGGAAGATGTCTGGCATATCCTTGCTAAAATGTATCCTGATTTCCAGAAGGATTTTTTTGACCAAAAATGTGAGGCTTTAAAGCTTCCACGGAAGAAGAAATTAAAAGAATTTTCCACAGGTATGAAAGCAAAACTGAGGGTGCTGACAGCAATCAGCCATAAAGCTGATTTGTTGATTTTAGATGAGCCGACCGCAGGGCTTGATGTGGAGGCAAGGAATGAAATCCTTGATTTGCTACGGGAATATATAGCGCAGAACGAGAAGCGCACAATATTGATTACATCGCACATTTCCACAGATTTGGAGTCACTTTGTGACGACATTTATCTCATTCATGACGGAAAAATCATTTTGCATGAGGACACAGATGTTATTTTAGAGCAGTATGGTATTTTGAAGTTGAATGAGGAACAATACAGGACATTAGACAAGACAGCAGTCATAAAAGTACAGAAAGAAACTTATGGTTATGCCTGCTTTACTAATGACAGAAGATTTTATCAGGAAAATTATCCGCAGATTGCGGTGGAGCAGGGCGGAATTGATGAATTAATTCTTATGATGACGGGAGGGTACAGATAATGGCAGGATTAGTAGAAAAAGATTTCCGGTTAATTTGGTGTAATAAACAGGCATTAATTTTCTTTCTTATCATTGGAGTGGTGATAGGATTACAGAATGAAGCGGTTATCCTGGGGTGGTTGCCGTTTGCAATCAGTATTCTTCTGATAAATACAGTTACCTATGACGAGCTTGATAAAGGATATGGATTTTTGATGACTTTGCCGATTGATGCAGAAACGTATGTGAGGGAAAAATATTTTTTCTGTCTTACAGGAGGAACGGTTTCATGGCTTGTGGCAGCGGGACTTTACATGATACTAGAAATGAAACAGCAGATGCCGGTAGACATGGCTTCCCAGATTCCTGTGGTATTGGTGTTTCTGCCGGTTACGGCATTGTTGATTGCATTGCTGATTCCGCTGCAGCTAGTATTCGGAGTAGAAAAGAGCAGAGTAGTCATTTCGGGGGCATGTGGTGTAATGGGAGCGTCTGTCATTGCATTTGCGAAGCTGGTAAAGACAAATGTATTAAGTGCCTTTTCATTTTTAAACCAAATGAATGGCTGGATACTTGCAGGAATTGCAGTGGTAGTGATAGTACTTCTCATACTGCTCTCTTATGCAATTAGTGTCCGTATTATGGAAAAGAAAGAGTTTTAGAAAAATATTTAAGCGGGACATTCATAAATAAATGAGTGTCCCGCTTATTAATGCATATTAGAAATTATCTCCATTCCATCCCCAGTTAGAAACAGCCTGATATTTTACATAGACATGATCTGGTGCGATGCCAAGAACATCTTTAAAAATGTCACATATCTGGCCAGTCAGTTTAGAAAAGGCAGATGGGTTCTCACTGCCGTAAACGCTGACCTCGACCATAGCTATAGGCTCGGCATTGCTTCCTCTGAAGTAGAGCTTGTAGTCAGGTTCAAAGCCGACCATGAGCCAGCTTTCTGACTTGCCGGGAATTGTCTGGATAGCCTGACCTAAACGGGTTTTGATTTCAGTTTCCTGTGCTTCTGTAAGAGAAGTGCTTATCTTAGAATTAATAAATGGCATATGTTACCTCATTTCTGCGCCGCAGACGCGTGTATTCATGTGATGATTATAGCACTTTACATATGTCAAAGAAATATATTAATTGTCAGCGCCTTCTTTGATGCCGTGGCGCTCTGCATATCCAGTCAGGATAAGTGTGAGCGCACCGTCGCCTGTTACATTGCAGGCTGTTCCAAAGCTGTCCTGAAGTGCAAATATTGTAAGCATAAGGGCAGTTCCAGTGTCGTTAAATCCAAGCACGCCGGTAATAAGTCCGAGCGAAGCCATAACTGTTCCGCCAGGTACGCCAGGTGCGCCGATTGCAAATATTCCGAGAAGCACACAGAACAGAATCATAGTTCCGGCTGATGGAATTGTGCCATACAAAATTTTAGATACAGTCATGCAGAAAAATACCTCTGTCAGCACTGAGACGCACAAATGTATATTTGCAAACAAAGGAATTCCAAATGAGACCATGTCCTTTCTCAAAACTTTTGATTTGCCGGCACACTGGAGTGCAACTGCGAGTGTGGCAGCAGATGACATTGTTCCAATTGATGTCAGGTATGCAGGACCGTAATGTCTGATTACTTCAATCGGGTTCTTCTTAGAATACAATCCTGCGATTGTGTAAAGCAGAGCCATCCAAATGTAATGTCCGATTAATACAATAATTATAATTTTCAGGAACACTGGAACCTGCTTCGTTATTGAACCTTCGTATGAGAGTCCGCAGAAAGTAAGTCCGATGAAAAATGGAAGAATCGGTATCATGATTCTTGAAACTATCGCAAGCACAATCTTCTGAAATTCTTCAAGTAGGTTAGAGATTAACTCAGCCTTTGTCCATGCCGCTGCGAGTCCAATCATAATTGAGAACACAAGTGCGCTCATAACAGGCATTATCTGTGGGATTGATAATTCGAAAACCGCAGCTGGAAGCTCTTTCAATCCATCAGCAGTAGAGGATATTGATAAATGTGGTATCAAAAGATATCCGGATGCTGTAGAGAAAAATGCAGCACCAACTGATGATGTATATGCGATTGTAACTGCAATCAGAAGAAGCTTTGATGCATTTTTACCCATCTGAGTAATCGAAGGTGCAATAAATGCAATGATTATCAGCGGTATGCAGAAATTAATTATCTGATTGAGAATATATTTCAGAGTTACAACAATATTCAAAATGGCGCGTGAAAATGCATTGCCATCAGTTGAACTTAACAGCAGTCCCACCAGGACACCAGCAATAACGCCCACCAGCAATTTAAACGGCAGGCTGCGAAAAATACTATTTTTCTTCATTTAATAAATCTCCTTCATTGGTGTAGTTAATAAAAATTATAATATAGGCCGGGAAAAATAACAATGGAAAGGTTTGGAGAGTAGAGATAATATGGTTTGTCGAATTTTGTCGAAATGTTTATATTGATAATTACTTTCTTATAAGGCATAATAAAGGTTTGGAGAGTAGAGATAATATGGTTTGTCGAATTTTGTCGAAATGTTTATATTGATAATTACTTTCTTATAAGGCATAATAAATTTGTATTTTATAT
>QRVH01000099.1 GCA_003458705.1 Eubacterium sp. AF22-9
TTTTTAAACTGGAATCTTAAAATATCATTTGACTCATCTATCTTTCCCATATCTCTAAGCTTTCGTCTCATGTAATTCAATGTTAATGAAATTCTATATTCATCTTTTTTTATTGAATCTTCAACCGCCTTATTAATTACAGAAGCATCATTTTGAGACAAAATAGCCTTGACTTCAGCCGCAATCAATCTGTCCTCTTTTGAAGGCCTTTTATCCTCTTTAGCAAACTTATATCCCACAATATCAGTTCCATGTTCAGAAACTGTTTTACCTGACATATTATATTGCCGACATCTTGGAACATGGTATTCGAAAATAAATTCCAACAGATCCGAAAATAGTATTTCACTTATTGTATTCGATCTTGCAGTAGGACCTAATCCCTCATCTTTTTGAGGAATAATATTGGCTCGTAAATACGCCTCAGGAGAAACGCCCAATAAATCACATTCTTCTTCAAGTTCTTGATCTGAAATATAATGCCTACGGATATGTAATGCCCAATCATCCAAAACCTCAGCATCATTATTATAATCTATATTAAAACATTTCAGGGTCTTATTAAAATTTTCAATTACCCCAGCTTCTTCTACTATCCATTTCAAGTACTTTGGTTTGTCCAATTTTGTCACCTCGCACAACAAAACTATTTTATCGTCACCATCTAACAGTCTGATTTTATTATACCACCTCATTTCCATATTCTCTACCGAATGTTCTATCTTTTTCGACCTTTCCCACCTCCCCAAATTCATCCCGAAACTTCCACTTTATCTCCACCCTATCCTTAGCATACACAACAATCTCCTCCACAAAAGCATCCACAATTTCCCTATTAAGTCCGGTCAGTTTCAACTGTCCTTCCAGCATCTCCAAACCTGCCACTTCCGGCACATCCACATCTGCCATCTTACTGACTGCCGCCTTCTGTTTTTCGATATTCTCCTGCATACATGCCAACACGTGCTCATATGTCTTACGCTGTTCCAGATATGTTTCTTTATCTGTCATGCCAAGCTTGTAACTTTCATAAGCTTCACGCAGGTCCTTTTCGATCAGTTCACGACTATGCTCCATATCTGAAAGATGCTTCTCTGCCTGTTTTAATCGTTCTGCCTGTTTCTCCCGTTGCATATCCACAACCTTTCTGGAATCTACCAGCACATCAATCATCATCTGAAGTGCATTCTTCACAACGCTTTCCATATCCGCATCCAGCACACTGATATTGCATTTTCCATCAGTCTTGTCCAGATAATGATTTGCACAATAATACTTCGGTCGTCCGGCATAAGTATGGGACAGGCGGTGTCCACAGTTGCCACAGATCATTTTGCCGGTCAGGCAATGTGTTTCATGCTTTCTTTTGGCACTGGCACATGTATTTCCTTTTCGCATGGCAGCGGCTTTTTCAAAATCCTCCTTGCTGATAATTGCCTCGTGACAATTTTCCACACGCTTCCACTCATCCTCTGGGAGTGCTTTTGCGTGTTTATCACCGATATTCTCACTCTTGAAACGACTGTAAACCATCATGCCGGTATATTGCTCATTTCCGAGGATTCTTCCTATTGCAACATTATTCCAGAGAGGCTTTTTCTCACGATATCTGGCAAGCTGCTTCTCACTTCCCGACTGCACGGCAATATATACTCCCGGTGTATCTATTCCATCAAGGTTCAGTCCTTCTGCAATTTTATACATAGATTTTCCAGACAGGAACTCTTTGAAAATGCGCTTTACAATCTGACTGGCAAACTCATCCACAACCAACTTATGCTTGTCCTCCGGACTTTTCACGTAGCCGTAAGGCGCATCAGCTTTTTCGTATCTGTCTCCTGCAAAATACACTCTTCTCCTTCCCTTCAAAAATGAAAAACAGCCTGAAAATGTCCTGCTTATGGCTAAATCATGAAACACAAAAACCGCTCTCCATAGTTAACAAAGTCTCTTGTTACATCAGCTGTAACAACTGCGCTACATATCACATTTACACACGAAAGTCGAAAAGCACAAACCATACAGAAAAGCTAAATAACTTACATCTTTTCTTCATTTTGGTTCGATATTCATTTCAACTTAAATTGTTTTGACGTCATATATTCTTATAATCTCTGACGTCATACTCTGCATCCATACGATGTTTCCGTATGTAAATATGTATGTAAGCTTGCGCTTACATTGTTGACCATGGACAGCGGTTATTATTTCATGGTGTCTCATCTGCACCGACATTTTCAAGCTGTCTTACTGTCAACTATTCAATTAGAAAAACTTAACATTGGTCATCACGTTGGCTGGACGTTCGCAATGTTTTACAGGTATTGTGGCTCTTTTTTAATCTGTTTTCCTGCCACATGCCTATATTACATCCCGATCAAATACTTGTCTACCACCCACATTTTCTGACAAAATATGGTTTTCAGCATTTTTACCAGTCACAACCATCACACGCTCCCTTATGCATCATCGAGCAGCCACTATTATGCTACACTGTCGCCTGCTATTTCCTGTCCCCGATATTCTATCAACAACTCTTCCAGAGTTGATTGTTCACCGTATGACATGGTTACTTTTATGGCATTCCCTTTACCCGTATCCACCTTAATTGTTTTTGCTTTAATATCTATTTTTTCCTCCATCTGAGTTACCTCCATTAAAAAAATCGCTACCCATAGCTCATTCGAAAATGCATAAACTATGGATAACGATTTTGGTTATCACTAATTCTGTTCTGGACTTCTCTTAACGTCCTATGAAGGTATACACCGGTCTTTCTGACCCCTCATCGCCCCGTATACGTAAAAGTGTACTCACCTCTGGGAATTACAGACGAGCCACTAGCTGTGTTCACGACGCCCTCCTCCATACCGGAGAAGCACTATCTCCCCTACCTGCATTGCGGGGATTGGGACGAACTTCTCGCCCCTCATGGGTTATTATCCTTACGCAACATACCTGCTCCCGCATTGCCCGGACTTCTGTCCAGCCTCTGCCTTCATCTCTCAATCCATCAGCCTACTAATATGATAACTGTGACTTTCATCCTGCGGTATATGATCCGTAATTTTACTCAAATCTGTAACTGCTATTCAGTTGTCAATTTCCATTTTCTCATTGGCTTTTTCAAGCCTGAATATAGGATAAACCAATCCAAAGTCATCCACAAGGGACTATCATGATTTATTTTTGCAAAAAAGAGTCAATTTTTGACCTTTTTCTGATTTCTGCAAAAATATCATACTGTTTTCTGTCGTGATTGCACACTTCGGTAAAGTATGAAATTTGCAAATCTTGTGTTCATTATACGATGAGGATTTGTGTTTGTCTATGGACAGTGTTGGTGTTTTTGGGGAGATTTACACCAGGATTTGGTGTTTTTTTATAATTCATTATATCAGTTTTTTAAATTTACACAAAACTTGAAACATTCTCTCCGTACACTCATATTTTCCTTCTCTCCGTACACTCATATTTTCCTTCTCATTTACAATTACAGTAATTGTATATTTCTTTTAACATATTGCACATTTCATCATAATACTTTGCTTTTCCACCTGCTTCAATCCATTGCTTAGTTAACATCACCATTGTTGAATTCCTACAGTTATCTTCTGAAAAAATAGTCTGACATATATTTCCCACAGACCTCTTTGCATTAATATTATCAATTGGTTTTAAAATTCTATCGCCATATATGTCATCTATTCCGTCAAGCTGTAACACAATTGCTTCTGGTATACAATTACCTGGCAAATAGTACAAATGTGTTTCTGCGTATTTAAGATATTTCTTATACACATCTATCTTTTGACTTTCAACCGCACCATTTTTTCCACCATCTACCAGTGCATTAATTATAGCATTTGAGGACGTTAATCCTCTAATATATTTTTCTAAGCATTCAACATCCTCTATTTCACCAGCTGGTATTTCTGAATATTC